>CAZHGF010000027.1:0-10603 GCA_964531945.1 uncultured Gammaproteobacteria bacterium
GCCTTACTGAATGGAGAACGTGACCAATCTCATCCTATAGAGATTGCTTCTCCGCCAACTGGCGGATCGTAATGAAAAAGTGTTACGACCTATATCCCAGCCGCAAGTTTATATTATACAAAACAATCTGCTAGAATAAATCCATGTCTGTCTTCGTCTATGATCCAACGGTACAAGATACCCTCAGCAAGGTACGAGGTGTCGGGAGATATCTCCAGCTTTTACACGCAGCATTTGACAACGAGTATCGGTTTATCACAAGACTTTCTGATATTCTCCGTGATGCGACTTTCATCAATCCATTTTTTAATTTCCTCCAACCTCCTCTCCATTTGACCCGTGTTGCTCAGAAACAAATTGCGGTAATCCATGACCTGATTCCTCTGAAATATCCTGACCATTTCCCCATTGGTATGAAAGGCCAACTCAGCGTTTTCCTGAATAGACTGAGTTTAAGAACGTACGATCGTATCGTCACTGGCTCCGAAACGAACAAACATGATATCATAAAAATCCTCGGTATCACGCCGGAAAAAATCCAGGTCATTTACCCGGTACTTCCGGATGTTTTTTTTCAAACGAGTCAAGCGCCTAGCGCTGAGCGCTATGCGCAAGACTACTTCATCTATGTCGGCGATGCGACATGGAACAAGAATTTGGTCAATATTGCAAGAGCAGTACAAAACACGAATATCACCTGTATGTTTGTCGGAAAGGTGTTCGCTGACCTTGGACACCCCGCGGGTGTCGCGAGCCCTGAGCCTACCGAAGGGATTAACGAGCAACATACCCCGCTCGATTTATCTCATCCCTGGCAGCAAGAATTAAGACATTTCGTAGAAATTTCTCAAGATGATAAGCGCTTCATCTTCCCTGGCTACGTCTCTGACAAAAAACTTACGAGTCTCTACAAAAATGCCGTCGCAAATATCCTCATCTCCCGCGATGAAGGGTTTGGCTTTTCCTATTTTGAAGCCGCGTCTCAAAAAACTCCATCCGTTCTTGCGGACCGGCCGATTTTCCATGAGACTGCTGCCAACACTGCACTTTTTGTTGATCCCGAAGACCCTGAGGCACTTGCCACTGTTCTCAAAACTCTACTCAACGACCGGACATTGCGAACAACTCTTGCAAGAAAAGCATACGAACGCACAAAAAACTTCACCTTGCAATCATTCCAGAAACAGTGGATAATGACCCTTAACCAGATATGAGAAAGTTATTTCCCTTCGTTCTCCTTATCAGTCTCGTTGCAATAATCGCCCTTACCTTCACCCGTCAGCAAACGCGCACTATAGGAAACAGGGCTGCAGAATCACCAATTACTCAACTCACCAATCAGCTCATTGAGATAAATAGTGCTCGCGGTCTCCAGGATGACCAGAAACTCCAGCAACTCACCGCTGTTGCCGCTCAGCGAAAGCAGCTTCTCCTTGAGGAGGCGCAAAAAGATCCCGAGTCTTTCTTACGTCATGTCCTTTCAACAGAACAAATTGAAAGTTTACCGCGAGAGCTTCGCGACCAAACGCTGATTGAGGAGGAACAAGTTGTACCGGGGAATCTTATCACAACACACCGGGATGACTTTGAAAAGAAGGTTGCGCTCTATGAATACCGGCTCGTAACACAGGAAATCGAAAATGGGAAGAAAAAAATATATGCGGTTTATACCTCAGAGAAATCAATACCTGAGCTTCCGCCGACAAAAGCAGTGGCTATCCGTGGCTATATCCTCGACACCATACTCGTAACATCCCAACTAGCGGGACGACCAGGGCTCACTCCCTCCCCCACCCCGACGCCCTTCCTGAGAAAAACAACCGGCGAAATAAAAGTTGTGGTGATTCTCGTAAATTTTTCCGACGAATCTTCCCAACCGTTTACCCGCGAACAAGTGCAGCAGGCATTTTTTGGCGCAACTGAGTCGCTGAAAAGTTACTATCGTGAAAATTCATACAACCAGCTCAGCTATACCGGTGATATTTTTGGCTACTACACGATTCCTTTTTCTCGAGAGAACTGTCTCGAAGATTATCAGTGGAGCGAATCTGCTTCTGAGGCGGCACGCAATGCGGGAGTCGTACTTGAAAGGTATGATATTATCAGTTATGTCTTCAATACGAATAATGGTGTCCAGTACTGCAACTCACATGTAGGCGGAGAACACTGGACAACGGTATATAACTACACTATACGGCTGCGAACGCTTGTTCATGAGTTTGGTCACACGTTAGGGTTGTATCATGCCAATAGCCGCGGTTGCGGGTCAAAGTATATTGATGAATATCACCTTTGCAATCAATATGAATACGGAGATATCTCAGATATCATGGGATTTGGTGGAGACTATAATCCAATCCCCCAATTTAAGGCAAAACAAAAGGTTTTTGAGCGATGGATACCGGAGTCACAAATTCAAACCATTGGACAAACGGGGACATACACCGTTCACAGAGTGAAACGAGACAGTGCGGAGATCCAGGCTCTTCGCATTCTAAAAAATAACGGCAGTAGTCAGTTCCCGTTTGAGTACTACTTTATTGAGTATAAGCAAAAAGTCGGGCCTGATAGATCTCTCCCCGACGGTATGGTCAGTGGCGCTCTCATATACACCCATCGACAGTCTTCTTTTGATTCAGAAGGATATTATCATAACAATAGCTATCTTCTCGATGCTCACCTCGTTGCGACGCCCTACGATTCCTTTGAGGATGCGGCGTTATCTGATAACGGCATTTTTTATGATCATCTGAATAATATTCTCATTACCCAACTCTCTCATGATAATGAATCGGCCACGCTGAGAATAGATTTTAATCCCTCAGTTACTCCCACATTCTACCCTACGTTCACCCCCTCCCCCACCATTCCAAAACCATCTCTCTCAGTAATCTCATGTCCGAAACAAAGGATGGGGGACATCGACTGCGACGGCAGAGTCACGCTTACTGATTTTGAAATCTGGAGATTCGGGTATTTTAAGGAAGATAATGGTCGTTAAGGGAAGAAAGGAAATATGGTCCGGATGAACTTGATTAGGTTTTCTACCACCTGTTCAAGCGCGTTCTGTTTCTGTTTTGCCTCTGCAAGCTGACCTTCAAGAGAGCTTACCTGATTCTTCAGTTGCTCGATATCCCCATTCTGCGCTGTCCCTGAAGGGGCAACCGGAACCGTGGGATAACTTGAAACGGTCTGTCCGGTATATTCTGGCACAAGAAGCGCGTAAGAACGCATGCACTTTTGGGGTGAATCTATCGTACAACCCTCCACCCGTACGTACCAGTCATCGTCAGCGCTCAAATCAATAGTCGCAGAGGGACCCTGATACAGTTGACCGGTATGTGTCCACCCTGCCTCACCGGGCTCTGCGTAGGCGTTTTGAATAAAATAGATTCTGTATCTGGCGCTGGGAGCCGGATCACCGTACCATTTTACCTGTACCTTTCGCATTCGTCCTTTTGGAGTGTCATAAGGTTTTTGTTCAAGTACCGATAGAGTAAGTGATTTCACATTGATGGGTGGGGCCGTAGGAAGATTGGTTTGGGTCGGGGTCGGTTCGGGGGTTGTATAGACAATATCATCCCACGGTAATGAAACTTCTTCATTTTCTGGTCGATCCCCGCTGTATTTTTGCCGGAAACTCACCGCCACAATCCGACTTTCCTTTCTTCCATCTGGCAACTGCGCCTCTACCTGGAAAGTGCGGTTGAACTCAAGATTGGCTGCGTATACTTTCGCATAGGTTGAACAGCGCGGGTACTCTTTCCCTTTTAGTGAAACAGTAGATCCCCCGGTAATCACTCCGGTCATACTCCCCTCGGTTGTTGTCGTAATCCTATCTCCCTCTTTTTTTTTTTTTAAACTGAAGGTAACGGGTATATTGCTGCAGGGAATGCTCGGCGCAAGGTATACGCGCACAATCGCCCAATGGGGATCATCCCCCATTGCCTCAATCACATCAACATACACCTCGCCACCGCCGGCAGATACCGGAGTTACGAACGGGGTGAAAAAAAGCGTTAGGGCAAAGAAAAGCTGAAATAAGGTAGACATTGGGCATAGTATAGCAAATTCCAAATGAAAAAGAGTCCGATCGCATTTTCAGCCGTGACAGAAGCCACTTGATCAACAGAAATACCTCACAATGACGGAACTTATTGCGCAATGACCAAGAGTCCGAGTGTATATCATTAGGCAACCTTCACCCTTCACCGACGCGGTGCAAAATGCAGCCTTATATCAACCCGATTTTGACTCTTTGCAGACATCTTTTAGGCATATGTACTGTTAGTACAACCCAAACAATCTTTTGCTGTTTTCAGTTGTTATTGAGGCTAATTCATCAAAAGATATACCGAGTAATCGGGCTACATACTCTCCTATGAGCTTCAGGTTCTTTGGCTCATTCGGGAATTTTTTCTCGCCTCGGAGAGGCTCTGGCAGCAAAAACGGCGCATCAGTCTCCAGAACCAGCAGCTCTAATGGAACCGTTTTAATAAATCTCTGCTTCTCCGGAGAATAGGTTATATCTCCATCAACACCGACAAACATACCATGTTCTTTGGCGAAGTCAAGAATCTCCGGATCAGGCTCACAGCAGTGGAAGACGCTTTTTCCCCCCACCGTATCATCCCAGAGACTATGCAACAATGGTAACAAATCATCTTTGGCCTCACGATTATGAAAGATGACGCTTTTCTCGTGTTTGATCGCCAGCATCAGTTGTTGACGGAACAATTCTTTTTGTAACGTCAGAAAACCGTCATCTACGATATAGTTCTCATACTTTGTGGCTTTATACGGATGTTTATCCATCCCGATCTCCCCCACTGCTACCACCTTTGGATTCCGGAGTAAATCCTCAATAGAGCGAATATCGCTCTTTGTTATGAGTTCTGGGTTTTGCGTAGGGCGCGGAACGCTTGACGCAGAACGATTTCTTACGTAATCATATACATGATGGGGATGTATTCCTACTGCAGCATAAATAGTCTCATATTCTTGCGCGATCGCAACGGCTTTCTCAGAGGTTGCGACATCAGTTCCCGGCACCATGATATGAGTAACCCCAGATTGACTGGCTTCGTGAATGACTTCCTCTACCCTCCTCCTATCCTGAAATCGGGAAAAATTAAGATGGCAATGGGTATCGAACATAAGAGATGTCAGATGCCTGATTACTGATGTCTGATTTCAGATATCTGGGATCTAATTTCCATCCACTCGCCATCTAGCATCAGTCATCTGACATCTGGAATCTAAACTCACACACTCTTTACTGCTGGTGGGAGTGTTGGCGGAAGATTTTTCGGAATGCGTTCCCAGAGAGCAGGTCCCCAGTTTGCGGCAGTGGTAAAGAGAATATAGAGAAGGATAAGGAGAATAATCCATCCGATCAGTGACAGAAGTACCCAGATAAAGGGTCGTCTTACTATCTTTGGCTTCTCAAGATGAACATATATTTCATAAAGGAAACTGGTAGCTAGAGGGGCGGTCACCAATGAGAAAACGAATGAAACCCACCGGAACGATCCGTCATTAACGTTATTAAACAAATACCCCATGAACCAGAAAATAGCATTCAAAAGGAGCAATCTACCCGCGATGGGCCAGAACTTTTGATTAATCATCGCCCGACTCACCCACAGGTTTTCCAAACCATTCCGCTTATCCTGAAGATAGATTAAGATACTGAAACTCCCCCAGAAGATCCACAGAATGAAAAGAAGCCCTACTGTCATAAGGCCAAATGGAATAAGACCGATAAAAAAGAGTGATGATAACGAAGTAAAGAGAAACCATCCCCAAACTTCTTTGCGAAGTTTTTTAAATGTCTCGATAACACCGATTTTCTTTTCTTGTATGAGAATATCAACTAATACTAAACCCGTCCAGGCAGATACGTAGACTATCACTACTATAAAAAGCGCTATCCCCGCCAAGAGCAATACCACTCCCAGAAGAGCTGATTTGGCTGTGCTGTAGATGAAAAACAACAAAGCTCCAATGAGTATCACCACCAAAAAGCTCACTATTCCAATCGCAATACTTAAAAGAAGCGCAAGAAAATAACTGAGGAAACGCTCTTTTGTCCTGACAAAGGCAGCTTTTAAAAGATTTTCAATCTGCCAACTGCTTTCCGAAGTGCTCATGGGATGAGTGTAGAATATCGCTGAAAAAATGTCAAATTCCAATTTGGTTCTTGGGATTTTGATATTTGACATTTTTATTCTATGGTATACTAACCTTATGACCATCTTCATCGGAACCGACCATCGGGGTTTCGAGTTGAAAAATAAATTAATGGAGTATCTGCAGGAAAAAAACATTCGGGTTGAGGATATGGGAGCATATGAGTATAACGCTGAAGACGATTATCCCGATTTCTCCATGAAAGTAGCAAAAGCAGTCTTACAGAAACCTGAGGGATTTTACGGTATCGTAATCTGCGGTTCAGGAGTGGGCGTTTCAATCGCGGCAAATCGATTCAAAGGCATTCGCTGCGTGCTGGGGTTTGATCCTGAACAAGTAAAGCATGCACGGGAAAATGATCACGTCAACGTATTGGCTGTCGCTGCCGAGTACGCAGACTTTGAAGAAGCAAAAGCGATGATTGATGCATTTTTGGAAGGTCAACCGATTATGAAGGATAAATATCTCCGCCGCGCAAAAAAACTTGATGCGTAGTTATCTGGGAAGTTCAACCGCTTGACCAACAATCATTCTTATTCCTGTCCCTGGGTGTTGCGCAATAATAATCTCTCCAGAAGCATCCTCGATTTTGAGCTGTACTGTTCCGTCGCTTCCAGATACTTGTCTGAGATGACCTCGTGTCTCCCATGAGTCTGCCACCCATCCCAAACTCTTATCGTTACCCTGCAACCACAGACGTTCAAGAAGATTTAATGGACGGGGAAGTCTAAACCCAAACCACTTACTCCCGTCAGGTTCCCTCGATGGATTAGTTGACTCCCCTTTTGTAACAATTGGATCTCGGATAGATAAATTTCCTATAGGAATTCTGTTCGTTTCGCTGATCCGCGGACCACTGCGAACATTCACCCCTCTTGTTTCAAATGTCCCTGGGTGCACCATTACCATGGTACCTGGCCGTGTTAACTCGGTGGCAACCCGCTGTTCGTAGGAATGTGTATTTGAGTATCCGAGGAGGCCAACCGCCAGAGGTATAAGGGTAATTACTCCGAAACGGAGTATATCGTTTCCGCTTACACCCCAACGTCCCTGTTCTGCATATAATCCCATAGTATTATTATAACAACTCTCTCCCTTTTAGTCAATGTTTACTCGCTCGACGCTTAACGACTAAGGGACAATCACATATCTCCCTTCTTCATTCTTTACCACGCAGCCTTTCATCTCCAATATTGATAACAACGAGAGAAGCACGTGAATAGGTATATGAAGCGCTCGTGACAGCTCATCTGAACTTAACGACTCCGATTGTAAGGCAGCAACAATTCGTTTTTCTTCCGGCGTCAAATCAACAACCGATTGTTTCTTTGACACAGTAGTATAAATATTTAACACGGAAAGAATGTCCTCTCCACTCGTCACCAGCGTCGCTCCCTCCTTCAAAAGAATATTTGGGGCTTCGGAAAGATCTGATGTTAAAGGAACGGGTGGCGCAAATACTTCTTTTCCTTGTTCTGCCGCGTAGCGTGCCGTGATGAGCCCGCCCGATGTATGAGTCCCTTCAACAACAAGTACTCCTCTTGAGATACCGGAGATCAAGCGGTTTCGCGCGATAAAGAGCCCCGGAAGCACCGTCATTCCCGGCGGAAACTCAGAGATTACGAGCCCCCCTTCTGTGAGAATCCGATTATAGAGTTTTTTATTCTGCGGCGGATACACAATGTCTACACCGCACCCCAGAAACGCGACTGTCCGTGTTCCGCAATCAAGCGCCGTCATATGGGTAATCGTATCAATCCCCATTGCCATCCCTGATACCAGGAATACTCCCGCTTGCGCAAGCTGTTTTGAAAACATTCGGGTTATATGCTGGCCGTAGGAAGATGGCTTTCGCGTCCCGACAATCGCGAAATAGGTATCGCGCACGAAGTCAAAGAGTGACATATCCCCTTTTACATAAAGACAGATCGGCGGATCTGGTATCTGTTTGAGCTGCGGTGGATACCGATAATCTTCCTGAGTTAAAACGGTTATTTCTTTTTTCTCCAGTTCCTCCAGTTTGGCAATCGGGTCAAAAGTACTCCGGAAGATACGCCATTTTTGCGCATACGATCTTCCGACTATTTTTTCTGTTTGTGTGATATCGGCTTCATATGCTTTCTGTACTGATCCAAACTGCGCGACTAACCCCGCGAACTTCATCGGCCCGATACCCAAAAAGTGAGAAAACCCGAGATAATAGGATACTTCACTCTCCATGTAGGAATCATAAAAGGTGGAACACGTGATGAAAATGGATTATGCGCTACATTCAGAGAGAAGAAGTTACTTAATGAATTCGTAACACAAGATGGTTACATGACTGAATGGCTCAATGGTTAGCTATTGATACAACCATTTAACCATGCAACATATAACCATGTATTGATATGAACGATGAACGAACTAACTCTCCTTACTCCTTCATCTTCTCAATCAGCTTTTTGAGTTTGATAGCACTGGGAGTTTTGAGTGAGGTAAACCATACCCGCCCGACTCCAATAAATGCAATGCCCACGAATATAAGAAGAACTTTCTGGATCGGATCCTGTTTTGAAAAATTTCCCGGAACACTCGAGGCCGGTTCTGCTGGTGAGTAAGGCGTGGGGCTTTGCGGAGATTCTTTTGCCTGAGCGCCGAGCACTGACGCGGTGGGAGTCGGCGTTTTAATCGGGTTTGCTGAGATTTTCGGTGTGAGGGTGGGAGTGAGAGATGGTATCGGAGTAGCTGAAGGTGCGCGACAATCCGTGCGCTCTGGATACGACACATTCCGGCAAACATTATTAATACAACTCAAACTCGATGTACACCGTTGATCTGAACCATTACACGACTCATTGCAGTTTTTGTACGTTCCGGAAAAACAATCAGTGCGATCTGGATAGGTGGCGTTCCGGCAGACATTTTCCGGGGACTTGCAGGTCAACCCACTTGCACAGGTTTGTCCTGACTGTCCGCAGGATTCATTGCAGTTTCGTACTGTGGAATTACTCGTGGATGTTGGAGTGGGAGTATTTGTTGCTGCAACTGTTGGAGCGGGCGTGTTTGTTGGGACCGGAGTACTGGTTGGCGTCGGCGTTACCCAAGAAACCGTAACTAACTCTTTTTCTTCATTGTCAACAATAAGTTTGAATGTATTGGTATTTGGTGAGACTATCTCTACATTTGATTTTGAACCGGTAGCGGTTGATGTGGGAAAATCGGAAAGAAGGGTTCCGTCACGTTCAATCTTGATGACACCGGGAGCAGCTTGTACTTCCCAACTCACATTAACCGTGCAGCTTGAACCAACCGTACAGGTACTTTGTGAAATACTCAAAGAACATGTCCCCCAGCATACTGAATATGCATTTGAAGGAAATAAAAGAAATAAAAAGATCATAAATAACATAAGCATGAATGACTTCGCTACTGTTTTCATAGTTTCATTGCGCGCTCATCACATCGCAAAATTATTAACGGCGGAATAGTCTTTGCAATCCCGCAAGCCAACCCTCCTCATCCCTGTTCTGCGGAACACCAGGAAGAAAGGTTCTCCATTTATACGGATTTCCCGTCGGTGTCGAGGTCGCTGATGGTGTACCAGTGGCAGATAGCGATTGATTTGGATTCGGCGTACCGGTTGGTGTCCGGGTTGACGAAGGCGAGGGTGTTGGCGTGGCAGGCGCCAGTTGCGGCGGCACTCCGCCGGGAGGTGGACCTCCCCCGTTGGGTTTTCCGGCAGACGCAACAACTGCTGTTCTGGTACTGGTCAGTGTTGGAGTTGGGGTAAACGTAACAGTTTTTGTCGCGGTCCCACTTGGTGTCGCGGTTTCAGTAACCGTCATTGTACCGGTGGGAGTAACAGTAACGGTCACCGTCTCGGTTATCGTCGCTGTTCCTGTTGACGTTTTGGTAGCTGTTCTAGTGGCGGTGACTGTCTCTGTTCCCGTTGGAGTTGGAGTAACGGTAGTAGTAGCAGTACGAGTGACGGTTTCGGTCGCTGTTCCTGAGGGAGTTCCTGTTACCGTCTCGGTAACGGTCATCGTTCCGGTGGGTGTCGATGTGGCCGTTACGGTTTGTGTGACAGTGCCGCTTGGCGTCTGGGTAATCGTCTCAGTTACGGTACGAGTTACCGTCTCTGTGCTAGTCAGGGTAGGAGTTGATGTTTCAGTAACCGTGACGATCTCAGTACCAGTCGGCGTGATCGTCTGTGTCACGGTTTCAGTTGCGGTGTGGGTTGGTGTTGCGGTACGGGTAACGGTGACTGTTTTCGTTTCAGTTGGTGTTTCTGTCACTGTTTCAGTTACGGTTCGTGTCTCTGTCGGCGTTACGGTATGAGTTACGGTCTCAGTAGCCGTTCCTGTTGGAGTTGGTGTTGCGGTTACCGTTTGTGTTTTCGTAACCGTAGATGTCGGGGTCTCGGTGACGG
>CAZHGF010000028.1:0-10581 GCA_964531945.1 uncultured Gammaproteobacteria bacterium
GGTAAGAAGAGGTTAGACACAGTATACACAATCTTAATCTAAAAGTGAAGAGACTCCTCATTTTTGTTACCATTAATCTATGGATATAGATACGCGCACAGAAACCGCTCCCCGACCCGTTTCTCAAAATTCTGGCGTTGAGATATATATGAACGAGCGAAGGATAGAACCTTTTATGAAAGCACTCATTCATTTTTCTGCATTGCGGGATGATATCGTATTTGATTATAAAAGAAACGATACTATCGAAACAATACTTAAAAAATTTGGCAGAAGTGTCGCACCGGTCAGATTTGATCAGCGTTTATTTGGCTCCATCCTTGAATCTGAACGCGAAATGGCGTGCAACACCTTTATTAGTATTATTTGGAATCGTTTTGATCGCTACGCGAAACACCATTTTCCCGCAACCTATGAACATCATAGAATAAAGATAGAGGAAGAGATGCGGCGCGCGCGGCATTATAACTCATCCCGTCCTTATGAAGAACGGTTAAGACCCTATCGTGATCACCGCGTTTTACCTGATCCGCTCCGAGGTTTTTTTGAAGAATATTCTCAGTTTATCGATCTCCCTGATGACGAGCTCTTCGGTGATGCAAACAGAGTTCCTCCATTTACGGTTGAAGAGTTAGATCAGAACGCACGAAAACTCCTTGATTCTTTAAGTACCACTATTGATATAAGTGAAAATAAAGCAAATGGAACGGTTGTGAAAGCAAAAAGTACGTTACAACTGGTGAAGGCTCTCGTGAAACAAAGGTACCACAAATACCGGAGAGAGATGATGATTAGTCATTTAAGGACTTGATAGGTTACTTTACCGTAACACTTTTTGCCAGATTCCTCGGCTTATCCGGATCATTGCCGCGGAGGACTGAAAGGTAGTAACCGATAAGTTGTGCAACGACGACATTTGGGATAATCGTTGCCTCCTCACAGTTTTCAACATGAATAAACTCGTCGTAAACGGCATTATGTCTATTTGAAATCCCGATTACCCGCGCTCCCCGCGCTTTGACTTCATGCGCTGAGGAAAGAGTATCTTCATACGTTTCGTCCTCGGGGTTAAAAACAATGACGGGAGTGCCTTTTTCAATCAACGCTATTACTCCATGCTTCAGTTCTCCACCCGCAAATCCCTCAGCGTGGATATAGGATATTTCCTTGATTTTGAGAGCAGACTCAAGCGCGGCCGCATAGGATACTCCTCTTCCTAATATAAAGATATGCTGACCATCTTTCATTGATTCAGCAAGCTTTTTCAAAGACGCAGTATTTTGCAGAATTTTCTTCGTTTCATCTATTGCGTTTTGAAGATATGCTTTTTGTTCACTGAGTTTATCTGCCAGACAAACACTGAGCAAATACAGGGTAGCAATTTTAGCAGTATATGCTTTTGTTGAACACACTGCTTTTTCCGGTCCGGCGCTCAGTAAGAATTTATAGTCCGCGATCCGGTAGAGTGTTGAACCGATAACATTGGTGACTGCCAGCACTTTCGCACCTTTTTTCTTGGCTTCTTTGATACTTGAGATGATATCGATTGTTTCTCCTGATTGGGAAAGGGCGACAATGAGCGAAGTATCTTTTAAAAAATCGACGAGATAGGAGAACTCTGACGCGATACTGGTATTTACATGTCGTTTGGCGATCTTGGAAAAAAGATATGTCCCGGCAAGTCCGGCGTATGATGCGGTGCCGCATCCGATAAAGTATGAGCCGTATGCTTTTTTTATGATCATTGCAAGTTCTTGGAGTGTGGATACCTGTGTATCAAGAATGTTTTGGAGTACTTTTGGTTGCTCATGCATCTCTTTGAGCATGTAGTGGGGAAAATCACCAAGCGAGACATCTTCCTTGGCTATCTTAAGATCAATAAAATGAAACGGCTTTCTATCACCCTCAAGATCAAACAGCTCAAAGTTGTTATTTTTTACCACCATGAGCTCATTATCTTCAAGAAAATAGGCTTGTCGGGTATAGGGGAGGAGAGCGACCGCGTCTGAAGCAATGATTGATTCTTGCGCGGTGTGACCAAAAACGATAGGAGAGCCGTTTTTGATAGCATAAAACTCCTCATGCTCAGGGAAAAAAACGATGATGGCATTGAGCCCATGAAGATCACGGAATACCTGGAGCATCGTTTCTTTAAGATTATTTCCCGGTGGCCCTGATTTCAGTTTTTCCTCAATGTAGTGGGAGATGACCTCGGTATCGGTATCTGAGAGAAACCGGTGTCCTTTTTTGACCAGATCATTTTTGAGCGACTCGAAGTTTTCGACGATACCATTATGAACAACAATGATCTTTTTCGTGCAGTCAGAGTGTGGATGGGCGTTCTTATCAAGTACTCCTCCGTGAGTAGCCCATCTGGTGTGGCCAATTCCGATTGATGAGATAATCGGTGGGAGTTTCGCAGCGCCGATTTTTCCTACGTGTTTTTCAATAAGCACATTACCTTTTTCATCTTTTGTTGCCACGCCCCATGTGTCATAGCCCCGATACTCAAGCGCCGCGCGACCCTGAAGTATCAGATCTCCCGCGTTTTTTTTACTGCCGTTATAGGCGAATATTCCACACATGTTGAGAATATCAAATGACAAAATCCAAAGATACAAATCAAATTCAAAGAACAAAGTTCAAATAATCACCTTTGACATTGAGATTTTGATATTTAATATTGATTTGTCATTGGAGCTTTGAAATTATGTACACATTATACTATATGTATGGAAGCCCTGATTGCAAAAATTACCTGGTTTGATATTGTATTCGTTGTTTTCGTAGGGTACTTTCTCCTCGTGACTGAAGATTTTATCTCTTCTTTTCTGGATTTACTGAGTTTTATTGTGACTCTTCTCTTATCGTATAAGGTTTACGCGTTGGTTGGTTCATTCTTCGTGGGATATCTTTCGCTATCACGCGGGATCGCTAACGCGATTGGTTTTTTTCTTACCTGGTTTTTTATTGAATCGACCCTCTTTTTATTGGTGAGATTCATTCATTTATATATTCCTCTCCACATGAAAGATCATACACTGAACAAAGTACTTGCCTATATCCCTTCCTTTATCCAAGGCACGATATTCTATATGCTTATTACCGTCACCATTTTTTCACTCCCGACCAATGCCGTTATCAAGGAGGAGATCCTGCATTCTGCAACTGGTCCCTATTTTATTTCCTTTTCCCATTCGCTCGACAGTCAGGTAAAAAAAGTATTCGGACAGGCCGCCAATGAAACAATAAATTTTCTGACAATCAGAAATACGTTAGGAGAAGGAATTAATCTTGGATTCAAGGCGCCTTCAGAGAAATTAATAATCGATCCGTCGTCAGAAGAGACGATGCTTACCCTCATCAACCGGGAGCGGGTATCACGGGGGTTACATCCGTTCATGATAAGCAGTCAATTACAAGAAGTAGCCCGGGATTATGCAACCGATATGTTCATCGAGGGTTTTTTTTCGCATGAGTCACCGGTTGACGGGAGTGATCCTGCGGATAGAATTGACGCAAGAGAAATTCCCTATACCGTGACCGGCGAAAATCTTGCCTACGCGCCTGACGTATATATTGCTCATCAGGGTCTCATGAACTCTCCCGGGCATAGAGCAAATATTTTAAAAGAAGAATATCTGAAAGTTGGTATCGGGGTCATTGATGGCGGAATTTACGGCAAAATGTTCGTGCAGGAGTTTAGCGATTAGGTATGAAACATGGAGCATAAAACCTGAAACATGAATCATGAGATCGAGTCAGACTTGGTGAAACATTTTGTGTTACATGCTTCATGATTTATGTTTCATGTGGAGTATTCCTGCAGCAATAAACGACAGAATTCCCGTAGTGTTAAGAAATAATGGTAGAAGTTTTGAGATGGTAACCGTAATGAGTCTTTCGAGTCGATAACGGGGAGTTTCGGTGATGAGTGAGTTTACGGTTTGTTCTTTGAATCCATCTACAATATGTTTGCTGTACTCAAAGGAAAAAAGTAACAGCGCAAATCCGATCATAAAGAGCGTCGCTTTCCGTGAAGGGCGGAAGAGTGAGTAGATCGTTGATACGATGAGTCCTGAAAAATATACCAGCGCGAAGAAGTTATGAAGAATGATTAAGTAAAGTGTGATGAAAAGATTCTGCTGTAGTTGGGGATTCATAAGTTACTTAAGTGATTCTCAAAACACACATGAAACATGGAACATGTAACATGAATCATGAAACAAAAGAGCAAGAGAGCAGTAAAACATGAAGCATGTAACATGAAACATGGTACACATTGTTCTTTTGTTCTCTTGTTCTATTGCTTCATGTTGCGTGTTTCATGTTTCATGCTTCATAATTCACCTTACGAAAACAGATCTTCTTGAATTATATCTTTTTTCGGAGACTCTTTTTTCTTACTTTCATTCTTCGGTGGTGCTTTGACGGCATAAAGTCGTTCCGCCAGGGTATACATTTCTAGAGAGTTTAGAAAGTTTTTTAATTCCTCTGGGAATCCGGTAAATCGCGTGGATTCAACATTCAGATTGACAGGAGCATCACACTCTATTGTAGCAAGTCTCTTTGACAGAAGGATAACATCGCGATGGGTTTTTATGATCTGCTGAGTTCGCGCGTTCTCAACTTTTGAAACATTCTCCAGCAGGTTTTCAACTGATTGAAATCGGGAAATCAATTCCTGAGCTGTTTTGGGTCCAATCCCCTTCGCGCCCCCATAATTATCAGATGCATCTCCCATAAGTCCTTTGAGATCCGGTATCTTCTCGGGTGTTACCCCCAGCTTATTTTCCACTTCATTTTTATCAAATAGTTTAATAGTACTGATACCGGTTTGCGGAGACATGACAAAAACGTTTTCATCAACAAGTTGCATGATATCTTTATCTCCCGTGAGTATAAGAATACGGTACTTATCCTCATTGCGCGTAGCGATGGTTCCGATAATGTCATCCGCCTCATAACCTTCTTTTTCAATCTGGGTGATACCTGCTTTTTCGAGCATTTCTTTTATGAGAGGAATCTGAGTGATAAAGGTATCAGCTGATTTTGGCCGGTGAGCCTGATAGTTTGCGTAGAGCTTTTTCCGGAATGTTGGTTTGGGAGTATCGAAACATATAATAATATACTCCGGTTGAAAGTCGGCAATCGCTTTTGCGAGCATAGTCATGAACCCATAGACCGCGTTTGTCGGCGTGCCGTCTTTGGTTTTAAAGTTTGCCGGTATTGCGTAGTAGGCGCGGTGCATTATGGCATTTCCGTCGATGAGAAGTAATGTTTGCATACGCTAATAGTCAGGAGTTATGGGTTATGAGTTCGGAGTAATTTTCTCAAAACTCATAACTCCAAACACATGACATCATTTATTCTCAACCTTTATCTTTTCTCCCACAATCTTTTCAACCTCTTCTTGATCGAGGCTTTCTTTCATAATAAGCTCATTGGCAATCTTGTCAAGGAGCTGGCGTTTTTCTTCTATCATTGTTACTGCTTTCTGGTAAGCGGTATTAATTATTTCCTGTATTTCCTTGTCTATCCTGGCCATCATTTCCTGCGAGATATTATTTTGCTCCCAGTAGGACTTCCCCCACTCAGTTATATCCATAGTCGGTCCAAAGTTGACCGGACCCAGGGTGCTCATGCCAAAATCAACCACCATTGCTTTTGCGATACGGGTTGCCTGATCAAAGTCATTGGCGGCGCCGGTGGTAGTTTCATTAAATACCACTTCTTCAGCCGCTCGTCCTCCCATCATGACGGCAATACGCGCTATAAGATGTGATTTTGTCTCGTGAAGCTTGTCGGCTGCCGGCGGAATGAGGGTAAATCCAAGTGCCATACCGCGGGATACGATTGAGATGCGGTGCACCGGATCGGTATGGGTCATAAAGTGACTTACAATGGCGTGTCCCGCTTCATGATAGGCGGTAATTTTTTTATCAAGATCAGATTGTAACCGCTTTTTTTCCGGTCCCAGCTTGACCTTGGTTGCCGCTTCTTCGATATCTTCCACCGTTATTCGATCTCTTCCGTTGCGGGCGGCGAAGATCGCTGCTTCATTAAGCATATTCTCAAGATCGGCTCCGGAGAATCCAACCGTCCGCTTTGCCACTTTTTCCCAGTTTACGTTTTCTTCAAACGGTTTCCCTTTCGCGTGGATACTGATAATAGCCTTTCTCCCTTCAAGATCAGGGTAGTCAACTATAATGCGCCGATCAAAACGTCCGGGCCGCAGAAGCGCCGGATCAAGCAGATCGCCTCGATTGGTCGCGGCAACAACCACAACCTGTTCGGTTGGCGCGAAGCCATCCATCTCCACCAGGATCTGATTTAATGTTTGTTCTCGTTCATCATGGGAGGGCATCATCCCGACAGATCGGGCGCGTCCCACCGCGTCAATTTCATCGACAAATATAATCGATGGCGCGCTCTTTTTCGCAGTCGCAAACAGATCCCGTACCCGTGCCGCGCCGATTCCCACCAGCATCTCCATAAACTCCGATCCGGCGATAGAGAAAAAAGGAACACCTGCTTCGCCGGCTACCGCTTTTGCCAGAAGCGTCTTACCACATCCTGCAGGACCCACAAGTATTACTCCCTTTGGCGTACGGGCTCCAAGTTTTTTGTACTTTTCAGGGTTTTTTAAGAAGTCCACGACTTCCTCAAGCTCTTTCTTTGCTTCGTCAACACCCGCTACGTCATCAAACGTGACTTTTGGCATATCCTTCGAAAAACGTTTTACCCTGGCCTGGCCGAAAGAAAATACTGAGTCCTGGGCGCCTTTTGCCTGACGGAATAAAAATACAAAAAACGCGACCATCAGGATTGTCGGGATCAGATTTCCGAAGAAGCTGATCCAACCGCTTGAAGACTGGGTATCTTTGATGACGACATTCACGTTGTCGGGATTTACCCCTGAGTCGCGGAGTGTTTTCATAAAGCTGTCGCTTGGCTCTTTGTGGGTGACTGCTACTTTCTGGTCTTTATAGTAAACGAGTATTTTATTATCGATAATCTCGACTTTTGAGACTTTTCCCTCTTTGATCTCTTTAACAATGGTGGTGATTGGCTTTTCCGGTACTGCTTTGCCGATTTCACGGGTGATGCCGCTTACCGCGTAGAGCATAAAAAAGCCAATAAATATGACGATAAAGATAGTTTTAATATCGAAGTTGAACGAAAACTTGAAAAAGTTATTGCCGTTTTTTTTATCCTGAAATGGGTTTTTTACGGGTGATTTTCTCGTAGCCATGCATATATTTTAGCAGAAGTTTGGTAAAATTGATAACGGAAAAAAGCACATCGTGGAACATGAATCATGGAGCATGAAACATGAAGCATGTAACATAAAACACATTCTTTTGTTCTCCTGTTTCATGATTTATGTTACATGTTTCATATTCCATATTCTATGATTCATGATTTATATTCTATGAATACTATTTCACTTACTAGTACCAATCAAGGAGAGACAGTAAAAGCTGCGATGAAAGCTTTAGCAGAGGGAGATCTCGTTGTCGCGCCTTCCGACACGGTGTATGGATTGCTGGTTGACGCGACCAATGAAGCGGCAGTACAGAAACTGATTGCGTTTAAGAACCGGCCAATCGGGAAAGCGATTTCGATATTCGTGAATCGATCTTTGATGACAGAAGTTGTAGATACAGGAGGTCATGATACATTAACGCAGGAGATGCTGCCCGGTCCATTTACTGTCGTTCTTCCGTCAAAACACACGGTTTCAAAATTATTAGAATCTGAGCGGGGATCGCTCGGTGTCAGAATCCCTGACTATCCGTTTATTACCGAACTCGTCAACCACTATGGGAAACCAGTCACCGCGACTTCAGCGAATCTCTCCGGAAAATCGCCGCACTACTCAATTCGTTCATTACTGAACCAGTTACCAAGGAGCAAGAAAAAACTCATAGACCTCATCATTGATGTTGGCCTATTACCCCGCAACAAGCCTTCGACGGTGATTGATCTAAGCAAATCAGATATTAAGATACTGAGAAAGGGAGATATTCAGTTCACTGATACCCATACCTATATTTCCGAGTCACCCCTCCAGACTAAAAAGATCGCGAAGTATATTATCCATAGGATCGTTCACCGCCGACCACTCGTTTTTGTTATTCAGGGAGAACTGGGAGCGGGAAAAACAGTATTTGTCAAAGGAATAGGAGAATACCTTGGAATCCCGGATATTACTTCTCCTACCTATACGATTTACGATGAGTACCAAGTTTCGATTATCGATGATCGATCTTCGATTTTCGATTATAAATACTTGTATCACTTCGATCTCTATCAGATTGAAGAAGAGGAAGAGTTTAAACATCTGGGAATTGAACGAATGCTGAAGGGTAAAAATGTTCTGTGCTTCGAGTGGGGCGAGAAAGCAGGACCACTTATTGATCTGCTAAAAGAAAAAAGCCAAATTGTATATATTCATATATGGACTAAAGGAGAGAACACAAGAGAGATAGAGATAAGAGAGTGATGAGTTATGCGTTATGAGTTGGGAGTAAAAACAGTTACTCAAAACTCAGAACCCATAACTCATAACATAAATTCAGTATGAACATTCTAGCGATAGACACTTCCTGCGATGAGACCGCGGTTGCGGTGACATCGGGAAGAAAAGTCTTATCACATATTGAGTATACCCAGATACTGCAACATCGGCAGTGGGGTGGGATAGTGCCGTCGATTGCAAAGCGGGCGCATGAGGAGCGGATTGATTGGGTGGTTGAGAAAGCGATGCGACATGTCATGTCGAACCTGTTTCGGGATCTTCTTTACACTTCGAGTACTCCCCCAAGTGGGAGAGTGGTGAGAAGTTCTCGACACCGCTCGAACAATAAAGGAAAGATGCTGATCCGCCAGCTGGCTGATCAGCATGACAAAAAGGATGAAACTTTTGTTGACTCTATCATAAAGAATATCGACTGTGTTGCGGTAACGCAAGGGCCGGGTTTGGCAATCGCTCTGGAAGTGGGGATTAAAAAAGCAAAAGAACTGGCGGGGAAATATAATAAGAATTTGATTGCGGTAAATCATTTAGAGGGACATATCTACTCAGTTTTTGCGCAAAACAGCAAAGGGAATCCCATCCGCCCGCTGGCGGATCAATTTCCAATAATTGTTCTTCTCGTTTCAGGCCGCCATACGGAGCTCGTGATCTTTAAAAACCACCTGGACTATGAAGTTATCGGGAAGACACTTGATGACGCGGCAGGCGAAGCGCTCGACAAAGCCGCGCGCATGCTCGGATTCGGATATCCGGGGGGGCAGGTCATAGAGAGACTTGCGGACGAAGCGGGAAATAGCGATATCTACAAATTTCCCCGTCCGATGCTCCGTTCAAATGATCTAAACTTTTCCTACTCGGGGTTAAAAACCGCATTTTACTATCATCTTATGAAAATGGAAGAATCGGAAAAAGTGAAAAAAGTACGAGAACTTGCGAGCTCTTTCCAATCAGCAGTATTTGACTCACTCCTCATAAAAACCGAGTTAGCGATAAAACAAACCGGCATCAATCGCCTCATCGTGGCCGGCGGCGTTGCCGCAAATATGCGATTACGACACTTAACGAGGCAGTTGGTAAAAAAACATAACGGTGAAGTATTATTTCCTCACTATAAGTACCTCAATGGCGATAATGCCGCTATGATCGGAGTGGCAGCATATTACAAATCACTTCAAAGACAGTTTGTATCCGATATTGATTCACTTGATAGAATACCTCGCTTATCGCTATAATCTCATCATACTATGACTGAAGCAACTGTTGACATTACTCATCCTCTCCAGGCAATTCAGAAGCGATTCGGGAATGCGACGAAGAC
Organism: uncultured Gammaproteobacteria bacterium; assembly: GCA_964531945.1. Classification (GTDB taxonomy): domain Bacteria; phylum Patescibacteriota; class Microgenomatia; order UBA1406; family GWC2-37-13; genus CAZHGF01. The sequence continues at coordinate 9,861 of CAZHGF010000028.1, forward strand.
TCTCGAAAAATTACCCCGATGGGACGCCGGAGCGGCACCGGTGAGCACAAAAGAAATGCTGAAAAACACCCGAAATAAGCTCATCCGTTCAGAGGCGGTTGCTTCCAAAGAATTGAGAGATGAAATCACCGAAGACGCATCTGAAATCCGTCAGTGGGTTATGGAAGAGGGAACCAAACGTTCAGACCCCATGACGGATCCGGTGGTTGTACGAAATGATGCATACTTGACAAGGAAAGACGCCAAGGGGATAGATTACATTGTTCAAGCAGAAGATGTGAGAGTAAGAGCTGAAGATCCTCTGGAGAGCAGACATGAAAAATCGAGAGTGATTCTGTTGCGCATTAAAGATAAAACAAGGAATGTGGCAGTGTTTATTGGCTTGAACTATGACAAAACATACGATATTACTATTACTTTTAATACGGAAAATTTTGATCCCGATCATCCGCTTTCCCAAAAGATAGATCCTCTCGATCCTGATAGCCAGATGGCGCCAACCTACTCATTCGTCCGCACACCGCTTGAAGAGATGCGTGAGGATGAAGCGGAGATCATCCGGTACTACTGTGATTATTTGATAACGCAAGTGATCGAAAATCCGGAAAAAACTTCCCCATAACATAAGCATGTCTTACATTACCCTACCGATCACAAGATTTTACCTCCCTCGACCGCATCCCCCGGATGAGTTTATACAGCCTTCACGAACACAACCGCA
>CAZHGF010000029.1:0-10438 GCA_964531945.1 uncultured Gammaproteobacteria bacterium
CCATATGTATGGAACTCATACAATTTATTGACAAGTTAAGTCAGATATGATAGACTATAGGCTTAATATATGAGCCTTATTGAACAAAAAGGGTATCCTCCGACCATGCATACGCAGGTTGACAAAGTCTCACAAGAATCTGTCACTTCCACTAATCCACTAACACCACGACAACGCGAAATTCTGAGTATGCTTGCACAAGGAGTAAGAAGAGATAGAATGGGTATTGTTCCTGAAACGGTAAAAAGCCACCTTAACGATACATTTAAAAACCTAGGAATTCACGATGAAACTCAAGCAGTAGTATATGGCATTGCGAGAGGGGAGATTTTTCTTTCTGAAAGGGTTGGGGTAGTTATGTTTGATAATGTTCCAGATACTGTTGTTGATTGGTTGCGTGAACGCACCCAAGCGACCAGTGATCGACCACCAGAAAGGGGTGTATCCTGGAAGTTATATGGTCTAGCAGGAAAACCTAATACGTACTTACTCGTTCGGCTGGAACCAGCATTAGGAGTTGAGGCTCCCATACGATTATCAGAAGAAGACAGGAATGTTTTAAAGCTACTTTCTCAAGGATTGTCGCGAGAGCAACTGGCCAAAAGATTAAAATAGTCTTTGGATCGTGTGAGCCGCCACGTTGGCACAATCTATAATACGCTTGGCGTTTCTTCATCTTCAGCGGCAGTCGTTATTGGGCTTGAGCGTGGTTTGATACAAATGGATGAAGAATTGCGAGAGATTCCTCTTAAAGCGCTTGATAGTGTATCCAAAGCAGAGAAAGTTCTGTTAGATGCCCTCATTGGTTCTGTAACGGGCAGACCTGCAGAGAATACTCAAGAGCTTGCTACCGTTCTTGGTCTTTCTAGACAAACAGTCAAAAACCATTTTACTTCAATTTTTAAAAAAATTCCTGCTTTCGATAGGGCGCAGCTGGCAGCTTGGTATTGGATGTATGCAACAGACAGAGAACGTATTGTAAGAACGCAGGAAGCTTGAAAAAAACTATAGTTTATGGTAGAATAGCCCTGCGATAATAATGTGAGGTTGCTTTCTTATTTCACCGAGTCAGACGTTTCATGTTTCAGGTTTCATGTTACATGACTGAACTCTTGACCCTATACGATCCGCTCCTGACGTACTATGCTTCTTACCCGCCTCTTACCCCCTTCATGTTGCACTCTCATATACCAAGTCTAGTATTAAGAATAATCATAATCTCCACTTTGTCCACTTATACAGGAGTAGTTGACTCCTTAAACCATTCGGTTAAGTGGTAGATTGTAAAAAGAGGACTCCTTCAAATTTATTGAAGGTGGAGTCTTTCCAAATTATTGGAGGACTCCTTTTTTTTGCTATAATTGCCCTATACATAACCTAAGCCTTCAGAATATAAAAGCAGCGATCTTCGACATGGACGGTACGATGGTCAATAATATGCCTTTTCATAAAAAAGCCTGGATTACGTTTGCGAAGAATTATGGAGTCAAACTTACTGAAGATGAGTTCCATGAAAAATTTTCAGGAAAGAAAAATGACTACATACTCTCAACACTGCTCGGTAGGGAAGTGAGCAGAGAGGAGATAGGGAAATATACCGGTGAAAAAGAGTCCCTGTATCAAGAACTCTACCGACCTGAATGTAAAGAAGTACCGGGACTAAAAACATTAATCGACGTCTTAAAGGGAATGGGATTGAATCTTGCCATCGCAACCACAGCTCCTGAGATGAACAGAACATTTATTTTGAATGAACTGGGATTAATCAGTACTTTTCCTGTCATCCTCGGCGACGAACATGTCGCAAAAGGCAAACCGGATCCTGAAATATATCTGAAAACCGCAGAAAAACTCGGGGTAAACCCGGAGGAGTGCGTGGTCTTTGAAGATAGTCCTCCTGGCGTCGAGTCTGCCAAACGGGCAGGAATGAAGGTAGTAGGACTCATGACCACCCATAACCCCAAGGAGCTTGAGAAAGCAGATGTGTTAGTACATGACTTTACTGAACTTTCGTTTACTTAATCAGTGTCGTCTCCTGCAATCGTTTATGACTATCAACGGTAGCGCCGGTGTCACTTCCGAACGCGATACTTGATTCTCGTATTCCATTGAGAACCGCAACAGGCAGCTTCCTTACCGTTTGTCCTGCGGGTGCTCCCTTTACTATTAATTCTCCTAAAGAAGCTCCCAACGCGTGTGGGAATGGACGGTCCTCTGCTGCCAACAGGAGGAGAACGCTGCATAACTGCCACGCTGCGCGAAGCTCCCAAACACTTTTGTCTCCCTCTCCATTATTCCATAGAGAAGCTCTAACAACACATCTTACGGCAGCCTGCACTGGTTGAGGGTAGCGAGAAAAATCTGTTATTCCCGAGCTTTCCAAAGAAATTTGCCGTGGCAGCCGACCATAACCTCCTCCGGCATAAAGGCCTGATGGCATATGATTTGATCTTTCGGCCATATTACCACCGATTATACTCCAAAGATTTAAAATCGCAATGTGAAAATCCCCCAGAAAATCTGATAGAATACGGTGATGTCTCACGATAGATTGGCCACTCCTGATAGTCCTGATCGCAAACTGGCAGCAGTCCAACACCTCGTTCGACAAACTCTCCTGTCTGATCCGGGATTACTTCCCCGTACTGCACTCGGTGAACTTACCCCATTAGTGAATGATCGCACGCGACTCCTTGACGATGAGGTATTTGAGGACGCTCTCTTTCCACCAGTGATCCACCGGTATTTTCCTCAATACGTAACGAAAGCTAAACAATCTGGTGAGACAGCAAAGGTACCGATTGCGTTTGTTCCTGGAATTGTCCCCGCTGAAGATACCATAATTGCACGCAGAACATATATAGGGAGAACTGATATTGATGTTGACTACAATCTGGTACAGATATATCTTGAAGAGCTCGCGCATGCGTTTTCTACCCCTCACTCGATTCCCTTTACCGCTTTAAGAGATGGTACGTGGTCTCTTGCTCCTCATCATACGAAGGCGGCGTTCTTGCGGGCGCTCGAAAGACAGAGAAGTTTGGATTTTTGCTTTCGTGACGGGGTAAATCCAGAGAAAATCCGGGTGCGAAGTCGGGGGTTTCACATCACCTGCTATGAACCAAGACCCGAAGCAGACGGAGAGTTAGTACCGTACGCACCGAATCAGATGCAAAATGACTTAGAGGAGACAAGAGCAATCATTGTCCAGACCGTATTTGCAATGAAGCATTTTGGTTCACTTGCTGTTCCGTTCGCTCCCATCTCTCAACAACTTCTTTATGGTTTTCGCTATTTACATACTCGCCACGCAGAACAGGGGAGAACCGGATTTTATAGCAAACAGGTTGCCGGACTTGTTTTTATCTCTGATTACCTGGCTTCTGATAATGTAGGAAGCATGAGAGATCTTCTCGCGCGATTATACTCAATGAATCTCGACGACTTTTTTATCTTTCTCAGAGAAACAAAACCAAATCTGGCAAGAACATTGCGCTTTCTGATTACCCAGTTTGCGGGAGATTCTTTTTTCGATTCAGATACTATTCATTGACGATACGAGGCAACAGAGGAGAGAGGCGGGTGGTGATCTCGTAGTTTATTGTTCCCACTTTTTCTGCGATTTCTTCAGCGGTGATTGTTTCGGTACCTTGCTTCCCAAGAAACACAACCTCATCTTCTACTTTAACGATGTTGAGGTGCGAAACATCAACCACAAACATATTCATGGCTATACGACCCAATACTTTACACCGTATTCCTCTTATCAGAACCTCCCCCTGGTTTGATAATTTGCGATCATACCCATCACTATATCCCTGCGGAATTACCGCTACTTTTGTAGGCTTTGTGGTAATGTATGTCAAATTATACCCGATTGGATAGCGCTCTGGGACAGTCTTAACCTGCGCGACCTTCGTAAGCCACGCTAGCACCGGCTTTAGACGAATGCCATCAGCCTCAAACTTTTTTTGGACCTTTGCAGAAGGCCACATACCATATAAACCGATTCCCAATCTGGCGAGCATATGTTTCTCTTCGTGTTTCTCACAAACAAGGATACCTCCGGTTGAAGAAATATGGGTAATAAGATTTTTATACCCATATTGCTCAAAAATTCGGCAGGCTTGAGCAAAGAGAGCTTCCTGATTTTTCGTGTGGCTTAAATCGTCTATTTCATCGATATTTGAGAAATGTGAGTAGACTCCTTCTACTTTTACCGAGGGATACCGTGAAAGCATCCGGATAAACGATTCCAGCTCAGATACTAAAACACCTTGCCGGCCGAGTCCCGCGTCGATTTTGATATGCACCCGCGGGGTGACTTTATGACTTTTCGCGATAGAGTCGAGTAATCGAATGCGCTCTTCATCATATATACCTAAAATACCATTCAACTGCACTGCTTCAATCAATTCATCTTGAGCGACATACCCCAGAACTACCGTTTCTTTGATCGTTATGGTCCTTAGCGATTTTAGCTCCTCTAGATGATCCACGGCAAAATAATCCGCGAACGGTTCAAGAATTGACGCGGCCTCATTTTGTCCATGCCCGTACGCGTTTGCTTTGATCACACAGCAAATTTTTGTTTTAGGTGAAAGATACGAACGAAATACGTGAAAGTTGTGGAGAAGATCCTTACGGGAAATATGTACTACAGAAAGCATAGACTACTTATTATACCTCACTGAGCGCATTGCGACTTACTTCTTCAACCCCTCAAGTACCGCAACTATCCGGTCTGCAAACATCCCGGCACGGTACCGAGCCAGGCTATACCGTGAGTCATCATTATGGTAAGCGCCCGGTACTACTGATACCGCTGCGGTATATGCCTTTGATTTGACCAAATCCACGACCTTCTCATCATACCCCCCATAGGGATAGGCAAAGGTTTTGATCTCTATCCCAAATGCCTCCTCAAGCAAGTTTTTACTTTCTTCTACCTGGAATTTGGCCATCTTGGGAGTAACGCCGGTTAGATTCACATGATCTACGGCATGTGACCCGATTTCTACTAATCCACTCTCTATAATTTTTGAGAGCTGTTTTTTACTCAAAAAACCTTTTCTGCCGATAAAATCGTATACTACGTAGAGCGTAGCTTTCGTATTATATTTTTTAAGTAATGGAAACGCATACGTATAAAAATCTTTATACCCGTCGTCAAAGGTCAAGACAGCGCTTCTTGTCGAGATTCGTATATCTCCGCCTAAAATAGCAGGAATTTCTTTCACAAAATACATTCTGTATCCGTGATCTTTAAGGTCTTTCAGCTGCCGTTCAAATACCTGCGGCACTATATTGAGGCTTCTCCTGATCGTGTCATTCTCATCTTTGACTACTTCTACATAGTGGTATAAAATAATCGGAAGTTTTACTTTTGGTTTATCATAAGGATCTGTTTTAGGTTTAGACCCCGATAACACATCTCCAAGTGCTTTTTGCTGTTCTTCGGTCTTTACGATTTCATCATATTCCTGCCTCACTGATTGGATTGCTTTTTTATATTTCCAGTCAGCGATAATACTATTTAGTATATACATCATGCCAAGCATAAGCATAAGCGCGACGATAATTCCTGAGGTATTCATGTGGTAGCGTGAAGCGCGTTTTGGTTCTTTTTTATGCTTTTTTTTCATGGCAGATTTCATCATTCTATACCCCTCTGCTTTCAAAATGCAAAGGGTAAATGCCCAGCGAAGTGGCATAGCAGAAACTACTACCCTACAAGGGGAAAAACAAGAGAAAGTAGAGGAGAGGAGAGATTAGATTGCTGTAACAATGAAAACTCTATTTTCCAGGGGAGAGGTTTAATCTTATAGTATGTGATTTTACCGCCAGCTTCTGCGGGGAATAATTTAGGAGTAATTTCTCATAAATTGTTGAGAAATAATTAATAATAAATAATTCATAATGTTAAAGCAGACGAATAAATCGGTACAAAACCACTTCTCCGGCTAAGAGAGGTAGAAACATCGTAAAAGATATAATTTACGACGTTATATATCGGTGCTTCTCTGCGGGAATTTGTCCCTTTTTCCTTTTAAGAACTCCTTGTATATTTTGGCAGCTGCTTCAGGAATGATCACTCTGAAAAGAAGAACTCGTCCTGCTCATTTCGTAATTAACACTTTTATGTCTTTTTTATTCACTCACTCATATGTATAGTACATAAATTATTTGCAAATAAGAGTTATACTTACCCCCTCTCTTCTTAAGGCTGAGATGCCTCTTAAATTTAGAGCAATATATCAATCTAAATCTTTATTTTTGCGGCTAATTTTATGTGTCGAGAAGGATTCATTGTAAGAATTGAAGGAAAGTGCAATATTTAGACTGTCAAATTAATCTAAAATCCCAATTTCTCGGCTAGTTTTGTAAGAATAGAAATTCGTCTGCTTCTCTGATTCAGAGCTATTTTAAGCTCCAAACTATTTATTTACGGCTTATTATTAGCACTTATCCACATGAAATGATACGATATTGAGACGTCGCTTTTGAAACAAGAACTCCTTCCGCTCATAATACCTGTGGTAAATTTATTTTTTCATTCACTTGAATTTTACGGCTAATCAGCCGTATTATTCATAGTGATTTAATACCCTATAGTTTTATTCACGTTCGTGGAGTCTGTATATTATAGGATGAAATATCACGTCCGTCAGCTTCCCTCTCCCCTCTCCTCTCTTTTGGAAGTCCCCCCTAAAAATTCTCCAGCACTTTCCAGAAACTTACGTAATAATTTTTTTTCACCAGCAATAATCTGATATTTTTTTTGACTATTGCTATCAAAGGTAAGAGGTTGCCCCTGGAAATCGACCACTTCTCCTCCCGCTTCATCTATAATCAGGTATCCGGCGGCAAGATCCCATATATTGGAACGAAAATTCAATACGATATTCCCTACTCCATCAGCAACGCTGCATAAGTCATGGGCTACCGCACCATGCACCCGAAAAGTCCGGGTCAGATGAGTTATAGCGGCAAGCTGCTGTAAACTAAGAGCGCGCAGATTACTGTTTGATGGAAATGACGCTAGGATAACCGCGCTATCCAAAGGAATTTCTTTTCTCAAATTCAAGCGTTCATTGTTCTTAAAGGCTCCCTCACCTTTTTTTGCATAGTAGAAATCATTTTTGAGAACGTCAAAAATCAAACCAGCCAGTATCAGATTGCGGTGCATAACACCGATCGAAACACAGAAATTTTCAAAACCGCTTGCGAAGTTGTTCGTCCCATCGAGCGGATCTATGATAAACAGATACTCTCCTTCAGAATGCAGGTTTTCCTCTTCACCAATGAAACCAATAGATATCCCTTTTAAGGACGCTTGTAATGTTTTTACAATAGCTTGTTGTGAACCTTTATCAGCTTGTGTAACAATATCGTGAATGTTACTTTTAGCGGTAATGGTAAGCTCATGATTGTAATATTTCATTAATACCTGACCGCCAGCAACTGCAGCGAGCTTAATGGATTTGAGTACTCTGTCATTGGTTACCATTGCATTGAAAGTAATACGATACAAAAAACAAATCCCATAACAAAGATATACTCGCGGATCGTCTGGGTAAATAATTTTAGCTCAAGATGATGGTACAGAAGACCGGATAAACTGTAGTAACTGGCTGTGATAAAGAGGGCAAAGACCGTCAATGGTATAGGTACAAATGATAATGCAGCCGTTATCTGAACCATAAGAAAACTAATAAGAAAGCTGTAGGTAACCGTCTGCTTATCAATTGACAGTTTCGGCTTCACGCTCCACAATAACTGGAGACCGAGAAGAAATACCAATCCACCCATTAAAATCGCGTTGAGTAAGGGGTTAAGCCGGAATGAAAAGATAACGTTTCCAAAAAGGAAGATGACCATTGTCTGGTAAAAATAGTTCACCGAAAATGCTGCACGATAAAGCTGCAGACTCTTCTCCACTCCCACGTTGAAAATATTGGAGGTCAAAAGCAGCGCGTAGAGTGAAAATGAGTAGATAAGTAAAAACGGCAACCGGGTCAACCATCGAACCGGGAACAACAGGTAAAAGAGATAGAATCCGATGGTAAAGAGGACCGGCACGAGAAATAACATAAGCCACTCAACCTTCTCTATCCCCTGCAGTATCGAGAGATAGGTCAAGATATAGACTGAAATCAGAAATACAGGAATAAAATAAATTGCTTTATCGAAAAAGAAAAAGGTAGAACTCAACATCAGTAAGGTCATAATAATGACACTTGCCACAAAGCGTATTCGTTTTTCAACATTCAGGAATGCTTTCAATGAAAAACCGTTTATGAATGATAGTATGTTCATATCAGTTGCAATTGTTCAATGGCTCAATTGCTAGCAGTGGAGCAATCGAACAATAAGTTATTCTTCCGTTTCAAATATGAAACTCTGCGGACTAACAGTCCGCAGTTTCCCAAATGTTAATAGTTGAAATACACTGTCGCGAAAAACCATTCTTTGACAACTCGTATGGGCTTTGACTTTACTTCATCCCCCATAGTTATATTGCGGTTGTGTTCGCGAAGGCTGTATAACATTCGTATATACCGATTGTACATCATCCAAAGCCTCCAGTGATTCGATGAGCCGTAGGAGTAATACTTCCTGATCGGGGGTAAGCTGGAGATTATTTTCAGCGCGGTAATCAACCTCTGGCGGATCGTATGTTCCCACCGGAGCTCCGTCGCTTAGTTTTCTGATATTTTCGAACGGAAAATAAAGAGTATAGGATTCCTCATCCTGCTCAATATCAAATGCCTGCAGATTTTCTGCTGCTTTTAAAACTGCCGGCTCCGCAGTATCCTGCTTATGAAAGCGTACGGTACCACATTGTTGAAACAAATACATAGCTGACCCCTGCTCACCGAGCTTACCACCCTGATGTTCCAAGGCATTTCGTATCTCACTGTATGTCCTATTGGGGTTATCGGTTGCAGCAATTATTATGAGCATCACTCCGTGGGGTGCAAATGCTTCATACCGGACTTCTTTAAGCGCTTGAGCGTTTGTGCCGGATCCTCGTTCGATTGCGCGCTGTATATTTTCTTTCGGCACGTTGAGCTCTCGAGCTTTATCGACAGCAAGACGCAATCTCACATTGAGCCCCGGGTCGGTAACTCCTCCACCCTTCTGTACCGCAAAGGTAATACTGCGTGAAAGTTTCGCAAAAAGCGCGCCTTTGGCGATATCGCTTACTTGTTTTTGTCGCTTAATTTTTGACCATTTTGAGTGACCCACCATAGATCAATATATGTCATGAAACATGCAACATGAAACAAGGAGTTGGGAATGTTTAAGGCTTCATAACAACTTATTTATGCTACAGATTCATGTTTCATGTTCCATGGTCATTATACTTGACAATACCCCAAAATTAAATATACTTAGTTCATCACCCTATGAATGATATTGATCTCCTCGAACAACAGGCAGTTGACGCTGCGATTACACAACACTGGAAAGATGCTCTCCACTTAAACGAAAAAATTCTAAAACTAGACAGCAAAAATCTTGCAGCATGCCTCCGGTTGGGATTTGTATACATGCAAATGAAGGATTATAAAGAATCTAAAAAATATTATCAGAAAGCACTGCGAATTCAACCAAAGAATCATGTCGCTCAGGAAAATCTCGAGCGACTCGAGGTACTGGGAGAAAAAAGCAGCAGAAAAAGTACTGGCGAAAAAACAATTTTAAATCCGAATCTCTTCCTTGAAGTACCCGGAAAAACGAAAACTGTCACCCTGGTAAATAGTGGTCAAAAAAAAGACCTTGCCGAGCTTGTTATTGGACAAAAGGTCGGGCTCAAGTTAAAAAAAAGAAAAGTTGAAGCGCGAACTACTGCGGGAAAATACATCGGGAGCCTTCCTGACGATATATCGAAACGGCTTATTTACTTTATAAAAGCAAAAAGTAATTATGCCGCGTATGTTAAAGAGTCAAGCTTAAATCGCGTCGTCATTTTTATCAAAGAGGAATTAAAAGGAAAAAAAGTCTTTCACTATACCTCATTTCCCCAAAACTCTCAAGCGAACATGGATAAGATTCAGGATGACAGTAACTCTGAGAGTGAAGAACATGACGAAAACGACGAGGATGAATGGGATAATATAGCTCATGAATTATCTCAGGAGGAAAAAGAAGAGATTATTGATGTTCATCCTGAGGAAGAAGAAGCTGAAGAATAATGGGTGATTTTGTTTTTCAAAAACAGTATTGTTCCTTTGATCTTACGACTGGCAATCATTCTTCGAATCTCGTCAGGAATATCTAAATCCTTCATTGATCGAAGCGCCATTATAAAGGAGAGGACTAAAAGTCCGGTGAAAATAGCTAACATAGGTCAGTAGGTTAGTTCGCTCATCGTTAGTTCGCAAAAAAAGACACTAACTAACCAACTAACGAACTAACTATATTAATCCAC
>CAZHGF010000030.1:0-10235 GCA_964531945.1 uncultured Gammaproteobacteria bacterium
TACTGTATGCTTGCGTTGTTATTTGGTTTGTTAACACCTGCCACTTTTAAAATACTTAATATAACTTCTTCTACTGTTGTAGCACTTGTTATTTTATACTGTATTCTCATTCCTAATCTTATTCAGTTTATTACTGTACAGTTCCGGAAATATTTGTCTGGAATCTCACTTTTACTGACATTAATAAAATCATTAAGAAACACCTTAGTACAACACAAGAAGCTAATTCAACAGGAGTATAGTCCCTTGATAAAAATGCCCAAAATCACATTACCTGCAGTTTCGCTTCGCGTATCGTGGATTACCTTCCCTAAAATTGCTACTCTTACCACCCCATTTACCCGTTTGAGGTTAACGTTACCTAAATTCCCCAGAATACCTTTCTTTAAAGTTTCTTTATTTTTTTCTGAGTTGAAAATCCCTCATATAGCTTTACCAGTAATCCCTCGAAGTAAATCATTTATGCATAATTTTGTAAGCTTACAATCAAAGCTATCTGATTATGGAAAAAGTCCTGTTTTTATCTTTACGGCTATGAGCAGTATTTTGGTCATTTTAATTCTCCTTAGTATTATATCTGTATATGGTTCGTTTATCGGTTTGCGCATCTTAAGTAAAAAGGCTCAGATTGAAGAAAACCGAAGACTAAGACTTTCCCACGATCCACACATAACATTTGTTGAACCAAGAATTGTTTACCATGCAAATAAGATAATTTTGCATGGGTATAAAATGGGGTGGCCGGAATCGGACAGTGTGAGACTTTTGGTGAATGGTGCACCGATAAGAACCGATTTGTGGAATGACAACAAGATAATTTTCACCGTTCCCCTCGACTGGAAATTCGACACCTTTACCATATGGGTTGAAAAGAAAATTGAGTGGGAAGGCAAGAGAATTATTACAGCAAGTAATAAAGTGAGTATTAAAGTGATTTCACGATTAGCACCGTGGGGTACAGACGATGATGAATACTTTAAACAACTGAAAAACCTCAGCCGGGAAGCTCTCGAGTTGAATGGTTACGAGTAACTATGTAAACCTTGTAAAACTTCTTCATTTCAGGACATAAAGTCATGAAACGAATATTATGCGTCATATAAATAAACGAATAATAAATCTACTCCCGTATATTATATTAACGGTAATTGTAGGCGCAGGACTCCTGTTTCGAATAGCAGGTGTAAAAGAAAATCATTCTTTTTGGGCAGATGAAGCATTTGTGAGTAGTTTTGCACGCGATATCGCCCAAGGAGAAAAGACAATCATCCAAGGATTACAGACCGGAAACCTCAATTATCAGCCACTCCACATTATAACGCTTGCGTTATTCTTTAAAGTTTTCGGTATATCAGAAATGAGTGTACGATTATCGTCTGTCATTATGGGAACATTGGGTATTGTAGTAGCTTTTTTGCTCGGTAAACGATTATCCAATACTGCTGGCGGTCTTCTTGCTTCATTTTTATATGCTTTTGCACAACTCAATTTGGCGAACAGTACTCAAGCAAAACAATATACTGCTCTACAAACCTTGCTGCTCATGGAAATATACTTACTATCTTTACACTCCTCTTTGCGGAGGAAATGGGATATTTTCTTGCACCTAGTCATTGTTTCCATAGCTTCTGCTGCGTCACTCCTTAACTTCATCGGCTACATGCTTTGGATTCCGTATGGTGTTTTTTTAATAACAAAGATACGATGGGAAACAGTCAAGCTGCTGCGAAAACCCTTATATCTTATAGCTGGGGGAATGATTCTTGCCGCAGGAATCTGGGTTTTTCAGGTACCTAAGATTCTGTACATACTACTGGACCCTCCACAAGGCTCTATACTGATGTCCTACAATAATACGACATACCTGAGGGAATTATTTTGGAGACAATATGCTTTTATTACCTTACCTGCGTTTTTTGGATTTGCTTATTTTCTTCGAACCTCTCGATGGTTACATCTGAGCATACTGTTCACGATAGCACTTCTTCTTTATTTCTGGAACTTCCGGCAGTACAGTCATAACGTTCGTTACCTTTTACCTATCTTCGGGATCGTATTTGTGTATTTTGGGGTATTTTGGAGTTTGGTCGGGGAGAGAGTGTTTCGTAATAAATCTGCTTTAATTTGTTTTGCCGTTGCTATAGCGTTGTTTTTGGGAGGATATAAAATTGTACGGAAGCCAAGTTCTTATTACACTCCGAATGCTGACCTGTTCGGCGACGTCCAAATTGCAGATTATAAAGACTTATTTCGTCAGTTAACAAAACGGTATCCAGACTCCACTCAGTACGTTCTTTTTATTAACGTAATTGATGCTCTCCGTTGGTATCTTCCGGAAAAAAATCCAGAAGCTACTTTTGTAAAACACTATGCCGTTGGAAGAAAATATGGCGATTATTTTATTTCGGATCTGGATCGTATTCCAGCTTATACCAGTCTTGATCAATTTATAAAAGAAAAAGGAAAGTATCAAAGAGGCATACTCATCGTCGAAGACTGGGAAAGCCTCCTTCCAGAGGAAATAAAACAATATGCCAAAAAAAATATGAAGCGTGAAATACGGATTGAGGGACTTCCTCAAGCCAAAGGCGATAACTGGCCTTTGGAAGTTTATAGTTGGGGAATGGATTAATCATGATAAAGAAAGGTACTGTCGTAACGCTTATCTTCATTATTTCTACCTTCATTCAACTTGCGAGTCAAATAGTCATTACAAAAATGTTTGGCGCTTCTTTTCAATTGGACGTTTTTCTCGCCGCTGTTGCCGTCCCCACAATACTGGTCACCGTCATATATAGCACCCTCAATGATGCCATACTTCCCTTATATTCGCATAAAAGACAGCAGGACGAAAATAAGGCAGATAACTATTTTCTTTCAGGACTAATTATTCTCATGTTTTTTTCCAGTATTACCGCATGGATACTATCATTAAATGCACAATACATAGCAGAAATTTTCTATGCAAGCAGGGGAGCTACTTTTGTAAAGGAGGTGGGAATCCAGATGTCCTACCTGTTTTATAGTGTCCCTCTGTCTATTGTAGCAGCGTTATTAGGAGCCTATTTTTATAGCAGGAAAAACTTCATCCGTTTTCCTTTTGCGCAGCTTATCGGAAGTGGAGCTCATCTTGCTTTTATCATTATGCTTGCTCCATCGCTAGGCATATGGGCATTGGTGTTTGCATTTGTGTTTAGTTTAATCATCCAGATTTTCATTATTATCCCCCGCGAGATCCTGAAATTTCGCTTTGTTCCGATCAACCTTACACCGCTGATTTTGGCATGGATTCCCCTGATAATTAGTGTTGCCGCCTTAAGAAGTGATACGCTTCTTATTCGGTCATTTGGAAGCGAGCTGCCGACTGGCTCATTAACTTATCTTAATCTTATCTCCCGCATTTTTTCATTGGCAACCGGCGTTATGACTATCGGTATTCAAATACTTCTTCTCCCTCACCTGGTTGAATATATAGCAAAAAAAGAGTTCACCCACGTGATACAGAACGTAAATAAAGCAAAAGTAATAGCGGTCTTTCTTGCAGTTATAGTAACAATGGCCATTATGCTTATTGCGCCAGTTGTTATTCATATATTATTTGTCGGCGGCAAATTCACCAGCCAGGATGCGGCTACCGCAGTCTCATTCCTTCCACTCTTCTTACTCCCCGCAATCGGGTGGGGGATAAATGGCGTATTTTTTCAACCGCTCATTGCTATTGGCAAACAGATTCCTTTAGGAATATTAAATGTTGTAGCGCTCATCCTCGGGTGGACGATCGGCGGAGTAATGAAAGAACAGTTTGGAGTACTTACGGGTATCACCTCTGGATTGATAGTTCTCTTGTTTACTGGCATAATAGGAAGTGAAATTTTATGGCAGCTCTACAAACGGAAACTACTGACAACGACAAAGTAACGATCGTAATACCTACCTATAAAAGGAGTGGTTTGGCATTAGCTCTTGCGAAACAAATAAGGTCATTTGATGATGATATTGAAATCATTATCATCGATCAGGAAAATACTTCTGAGGTTGATGCCACGGAATTAAAGCGTCTTCATGTCCGTTATTTTAACTTACCTTCTTCAAACACATCAGAGGCAAAGAATAAAGGGATACTTGAGTCTTCTGGAAACATCATTATATTTTTTGACGATGATGTTGAAATCACTCCAGAAACAATCCCGATGCACCTGGAGGCTTACAATGATCAAAAAGTGGCTGGAGTTTCAGGACGGGTCCTAAATGATGATGAAAAAATACCGGAGAACACTGAAGTAGAAACGGGAAGAACGAACGTATTCGGTACAAAGTTCCTCTGGCAGTATTGGAGTACGAAATCCCAAATGGTGGATTTTCCCTATGGATGTAATATGTCTTTCCGGAAATCCGTTCTCAAACGAGTCGGCGGCTTTGACAAACGGCTTCCGAAAATATTTGAAGAAATCGATCTGGGAGTACGGATAACGAGAAAAGAAGGACTCATTCAGTTTGTGCCAAAGGCTCTCATCTACCACCATAAAGCGCCCGTAGGAGGTACCCGTACTCAGGATATTGATAAGACGAAAATGATCTACTATCATTACGGCGTGTATCTTGCAAAAAATATTCCATTCCCTTTATCATTTCTCTCCTTACTGCTCAGAACTAAAACCGTTTTATTAGAAGCACCACGAGCAGTAACTGATCTTTATAAGGGTTACATAACTTTGTTTATAAACGACAAGCATAATTTGTAGGGACAGAACAGTGCTCTGTCCCTACCATCAGGCACCATAAATGGCTCCACTATGATTTATTTATTTCTTATCAGGTACAATGATAACGACAATACAAAATAAACAGAAACTCTCTCTTTTTATTGTTATTGGAATCATACTCTTAGGATTTTTTTTAAGACTTTGGAAAGCGCCTGAATTTTTCAGTTTCAATTTTGATGAAGAGTACCAGGCAACGCTTGCATGGTCGCTCGTCAAGGATTTTCATCTTATCTGGATTTGCGTCAGCGCGTCAAATATAGGCTACTATTTGGGGCCGGGATTTACCTATCTGAACGCGATCCTGTTCTTTTTCTCCAAGGGTGATCCGATCATACTGGCATATTTTTCACCGCTTTTAGGAGCGGTAACTACTTTGTGTATCTATTTTATCGCCCATGACATTTTTTCACGAAAGACTGCAATAGTAGCAACAGCCTTTTACTCTTTTTCGGCCCTTCTTATCTATTTTGATCGAAGATTCTGGAATCCTTCTCCAATACCAATTAGTTCTCTATTGATGATCTACAGCCTCATCAAAGCAGAAAAGGATACGCGGTGGTATATCCTTACTGCCATTCTTTACGGACTTGCACTCCATATACACTTATCTCTCGTTCTTTTCCTTCCCATAATTTTATTCCTCATGTTTAAAAATATAAAAAACGTCAAAATCCAGACGTGGATGATCGGAGGAATTTTATATCTTTTCGTAACGTCTCCGCTTATCGTCTTTGATGTAGTCCACAACTTTGACAATCTTCGTGCTCCGGTACGGTTTATCCAGAAATCAAACGACCCAAACCATATTCCATCTATCGGGAGGGTAGCAAACTACTCTGAAGTGTATTTTAATACACTCAGCCGTTTATGGAAACTGAATCCGCATACGAATATTCAAGAAGAACATAACCTGGGTACCCATGGGAAATTATCACCCCGAATAACAATCCTTTCACTTTTTTCGCTATTGATTTTGTTATATCTTGCAAAGAAAGCATTTACCAACGGAAAATACCGGATCTTATTTGCTGGTATTCTGCTTTTCTCGCTCTCCTTTATCTTCTACCCGGGAGTAGCGGGGGAGTACTACCTTTTGGGATTTATGGCGCTTTTCCCGTTGGCGGTTGGAATTTTTTTCGAGGCAGTTCCCGTACCAATCACCGCGACTCTTTTCCTTCTCTTTTTTATCTGGAATACTCAAACGATTATGACAACAACTCAAGAACCTTACGGCTTAAAAACCCGAAAAGAGATTGTCAGGCAAGTCACGCGACTTATTGGAAATAGGTCATACTATCTTGAAACAGTCGGCCGCGATAAGAGGAAATACCATCCGTATGGAGGATGGCGCTATTTATTCAAAGTATATGGCAAAACTCCTGACCAAAGCCATGCGGATGAGTTTTTCGGATGGATTTATCAAGACGAGATGAAACAAACGAAACCTGAAGTGAGGGTAATCATATCTGAAGAAATGGAGTTAACAAAAGAGGAAAATGTCTTGAGGAAATTTAAGAAAGGGGCATTTTATGTCTATATTCTCAAAAATACATAATGTTTTTCCGTTTCACAAATATCTTCCCATCGCTATCATTGGAGTATTGTTTTTACTCACCGTTCTCCAGTGGCACAATATTCACGCTTACCCTGTTAACAGGGGACTGGATACTGAACACCATATAGCATACATCAATTATTTAAAAACATATCGGTTACTTCCTCAACCGTATGAAGGGTGGGAGATGTGGCAACCGCCGCTATACTACTCAATGGCATCATTCTTTCCGACCCTCCATGCAGTTCGATACCTCCATTTTTTAGGGTGGATACTTCTTACATGCATGAGCTTCATCTTCTTCCATAAACAATTTAAAAGTAAGCTCAAAGGATTACTGGGAACGCTTATAACACTATCAACGCCAATTTTCATTTACACGACGCCGCCTATAAGCAATGAGTTTATTTCGGCTGTAATAATCATGACCGCTATGATTTTTTACCTTGTCGTTCATAAGAAGCTGACAGGAAAGAAGGCGGTAATACTCGGTATATTATTAGGAATTTCTCTTCTTGCTAAGGCAACTTCCCTCATATTGGTGGCAACAATAATCATTCACCAACTTATACGTATCCAAGGTAAAAACAGCAGTTTGAAACAGCTTCTTATTGTGCTTAGCATCATGACACTCATTGGTGGCTGGTTTTATATAAGAAATATGGTTCTCTATCAGAATCCCTTTATCGCCTCTATTGATTTTCCCCAGTGGTCATTTAAACAACCTCCGGAAGACCGTAGTCTTGGATTTTTTTTGAATATAAGCCCGTTTTTCAGATTTGATTTATTTCAGGCCCATCATTATTCTTTCCTGGGCGGAACATTATTCTCATGGTTCTATGATGGTCATAATGTCCTAATCCCAGTACAACCATTTTCAAAAGCAGGCGCGCTTCTTATTATTATGTCTCTACCAATGGTTATTTTCTTCATCCGGGGAATACTGCATAAGTTTAAAGAACATGACGATACCGCAAAGTTTTGCAAAATCTATATTTTTTTGCTATTTCTCGCCTATCTAATCTATAATTTGAAAATTCCGTATTACTCAACGGTTAAATCGGTATATTTAATAAGTATGGTCATTCCGGTCAGCTATTTTATAATGGAGGGAATTGCAAAAAGCAGCTTGAAGTATCCGCTCATATCTGGATATGTTTTTCTCTACAGTTTACTGGTTGTTAAAAATTTCTGGATTTTGAGTCACTGGTACCGATGAAACAATCGAGCATTACCGCGGTAATACCGGCTAAGAATGAAGAAAGAAATATTGAACGGTGTATAAAAAGTGTCCTTTGGTGCGACAAAGTCGTCATAATGTGGATGGGCGATGATAATACCAGAGTTATTGCAAAACAATTGGGAGCCATTGTTGTTGAAATGAATAAAATGAAAGAAGACAGCTTTGTTGCGGTACAAGAAAATGTCAACTGGGCGATTGACCATTGCGATACAGACTGGATGTTACGCATCGATGCTGACGAAGTGGTCACTGAAGAGTTAAAAGAAGAGATTCAAAGCACACTCACAACTCAGAACTCTGAACCCAGAACGAGTGTCGTCGCATACGGCATCCCGCGAAAACAATACTTCTGGGGCGGATTCTTACAGGGAGGAGACTGGACATATGATCGGTTGATCCGGTTATTTAAACCCACCTTTGCTCGGTACACGATAAAAAACAAGGTTCATGAACAGTTTGAGGTAAAGGGAACGATCGGCTATCTTAAAAATGCGCTTTTGCATTATTCTCATCCCACCTTAGCTGACGCCAGAAGAAAGTTTCAACTTTATACGGATATCGAAATCGATGACCTGAAAGAATCAACAGTTTCCGCTACATTGAAAAAATACTTTATACCGCTCTATGTATTTTTACGGTGGATGCTCTGGCATCATGGATACCGTGATGGAATACGAGGAATGGTAGCTGGATTATATAGAGGATGGTATGAGTATCTTTTGTACTCGAAGTATTTGAAGAGGAAATAAGATATTCGATCATCGATGATTGACCATCGAAAATCTAATTCCAAGCTCTAATTATCTTTTCTGTATCGTTCCAAATCCGCCTCAACCATCATTTTTACCAGTTGATCAAAGGTCATTTTTGGCTTCCAGCCAAGTACTCTCATTACCTTATCAGGTTTGGCATGTAAATTCGGAACTTCTGCGGGTCTTTTGAACCGTGGATCTATAATAACGTATTTTTCCCAGTCAGTCATTCCCGCTACCGAAAAGGCAGCTGCGACAAACTCCTTTACACTATGATTCTCTCCGGTACCGACTACGTAATCATCCGGTTTGTCTTGCTGAAGCATCAGATACATTGCCTCTACATAGTCCCCAGCAAATCCCCAGTCACGGCGTGCGTCAAGATTTCCCAGTCGGAGTTCGTTTGTCAGGCCGCGCTTAATTTTTGCAACACCGTCGGTAATTTTTCGAGTAACAAACTGTATTCCTCTGATGGGAGATTCATGGTTGAATAGTATCCCATTGCAGGTATACATATTATAAGATTCACGGAAGTTGACAGTCATCCAGTACGCGTAGACTTTTGAAATCCCATAGGGACTCCTTGGATGAAAATGAGTATTCTCATCTTGATGACCGTCGGTATTTTCTAATCCGAACATTTCAGAAGTAGATGCCTGATAATACCGTGAAGTAGGGGAGAAGTATTTTAAGGAATTAAGTAAGTAAAGTGGTCCTAAAGCATTAATCTCAGTGGTAAGTTTCGCCTGCTCCCATGAAGAACCGACAAAAGACTGCGCTGCAAGATTATATACTTCATCAGGCCGGACTGTTTTTATGAGATTGATAAGCGACGACTCATCCGTCATATCGCCCTCAATATATTCGATATCATGAGTAACTCCAAGGTAATTGAGGTTTTCATAGTTGGGATTGGAGTAGCGGCGTATCATACCGTAAACTTTATATCCTTTCTCTAAAAGTAGCTTAGCCAGATAGGGACCATCCTGTCCGAGAATACCGGTAATGAGCACTGATTTCATAGATAGATAAAATTATAACAGTACTTCAGAATTATTGTCCAATGGTTACATGGTTAAATGATTCTGTAAGCATTTAGTAATTTAACCATGAAGTTGTCGAACAATTGAACAATGATTCCCAATTAGTCTTCAACAAGCTTATACCCCCGCGTCTTTACGGTAAAAATAGTATATTTCTCCTTCATCTTCTTTATTTTACTTCGCAGTCGAGCTATCAGCCGATCGATCGTCCAGTCAGATACCCCCAGTTCTTCGTATTCGGGCCAGACTTCATGGATAATAGTTTCCCGCTCACAAATCTGATCCTTATTTTTCAGAAGCAAATTGAATAAAGCATGTTCTTTCTTCGTAAACTCCACCTCTTTCCCATTCGATTTCACTTCTTTATGAATCTTTGTAAGGTAATTTTCAAAAAAGGGGTTAAGGATTTTCACATTTCCTTTTTCATTCGTAACCAGTCCTGTGTTAAAAAGATATTTCGCGTTTTCGTGACCTGTCCCGACAATACCTGATTGATGCACTTTTGTTAAAAACTCCTGTTCCTCGAGTGTTAAACTTTCCCATATCTCCTCTGATTGTAAGCTAATACGTTCATCTTCCAAAAGGAAGTCAAACAGCCTCAACCCATTTTTCTGTTTCTCATGTAGGATTATGAGAGAAAGCTGGAGGTACTGAACATGCCCTCCGGAAAATGCTACCACTTCTTTTCTAACCTGCGGAGAGAGGGAGAGATTGTAACGTCCCTCAAACGTATTGAATATAATCTCTATATCCTTTTCTGGTGCCGGCTTCAGGTACATAAGATGCGAAAATACCGAGAGGGCTTTTCGCGAAAACACCTCGGGTACAATCTCGTCCAGTGCTCTGAAACTGGTGAAAACATAGGCGAGCTTCTGTCCG
>CAZHGF010000031.1:0-9956 GCA_964531945.1 uncultured Gammaproteobacteria bacterium
GTTTTATTGCGGCTGATAATACTCTGTCATCTGAGATCTGACATCAGACATCTCACTTATCGGGGAAGCTTCTTTATGATCTTACGGAGACCTTGAGAAAGTTGAGCGCCTTTACCGATCCAAGATTTATATTTGTCGGTATCAATAGTAAGTGTCGCGGGATTCGTCATCGGATTATAGAACCCGACCTTTTCGATATAACTTCCGTCCCGTTTCTTTCGTTTATCGATCGCGACAATACGGTAGGTGGCATATTTTCTTTTTCCAAAGCGCATTAATCTCAGTGTGACTGCCATGTGTTAGTTAAAATTGGTCAAAGTTGGTTGGAATTCGTTAAAATTAGTTGAAACTAGTTAGAATGAGACAAAGTTAGTTGGGATGAGCTATTTTTAACTATTTTCAACTATTTCTAACTAATTCTAACTAATTGCAACTAATTTTGACTAATTATACCGTATTCAGGCTATTCTTTCCAGTGCATTTTTGGCAGCGTTTTCTTCTGCCTGCTTTTTTGAGTTTCCTTCACCTTTGCCTAATTCTTGTGCGTTTACCAGTACAGCGACCTTAAACTCTTTTTTATGCTCAGGACCTTTCTCCTCAAGGAGCTTATACGAAGGTAATATTTTATACTGTGCTTGAATCAGCTCCTGCAGGCGGCTTTTCGGAGATAAATAGAGCTTATTTTTGACAATATAATCAAGCCGGTCGGCAAATAAGTACCGCACGATAAATTCGTAGGCGGTATCAAATCCCTGGTCAATAAAAATAGCCGCTATCAGCGCCTCAAAGCAGTCAGCAAGAATATTAATGTTTTCTTTACCTTTGCCCTGTTCCTCCCCGCGTGATAAAAACAGATATTTGCCGAGAACAAGATCCTTTGCGACCTGAGCGAGACTTTCAGTACGGACAATAGATGCTTTAATGTCAGTATAGTCTCCTTCAGCAAGATGCGGATAATGTTTATAGAGGTAGATAGAGGTAGCAAGTGACAATACGCTATCGCCCAGAAATTCCAGCTTTTCGTTTGAGGGGAGGGAATAATTCCGGTGCTCGTTGAGATAGGATCGATGGATAAAGACATTCTGCAGAAGATCATGATTTCTGAAGTGTATAGAAATAGCGTTCTCAAGCTCATCAAATTTACTTTTCATGTTTGTTCTGGATATAATTTTTTACTAATGTTCCCAATACGGCGTTAATAAATGCATATGACCTTTCACCAGCGAACTCTTTTGCAAGCTCAACTGCCTCGTTGATGATAACTTTATACGGCTGTTCCTGGTTAATAATAAGTTCATATACTGCAAGCCGTAAGATTGCAAGATCTGCTTTTGCGATCCGGTCGATAGGAAATTTCGGCGCGCTATTGACAATGTAGCGGTCAACTTCATCAAGTGCCTGCATTATTTGATCAGTAGTTTCATTGGGATAGGGGAGGTTGCTTTTAAGCGAAGGGAAACTGGCCGCAAACAAGTTCTGCACTATTTTTATTCGTTCCAAGTGACGCTTATCCATAAACGTAGCAAAAATAGTTGAAATGAGTCGAAGTTAGTGGTAAATAGTTAAAATTAGTTGCAATTGGTTGGAATTCGTTAAAATTAGTTGAAACTAGTTAGAATGAGACAAAGTTAGTTGGGATGAGCTATTTTTAACTATTTTCAACTATTTCTAACTAATTCTAACTAACTTTGACTCATTTCAAGTATTTTCAACGAATAACGTTATTTATTACAATGTAAGCAAATCCGGTGGGGTAGCTTTGGTTGGCTACAGTTCTTACAGATAATAAGCTGTGGTAACTTCTGGCGTTTCCGCTCAGCCAGCCGTTTTCCTTTTCTTTGAGTTGAGTGCTTGCGTTTTGGGTGAGGAGCCATAGGTTAGGTATGAGATGTTAGATTTTAGATCTCAGATTTCGGAAATGATATCAATTTTGATATGATAGTATATCATTTGCTTACCCTGAAAACAAGTTAAGTTACCGCGACTTACACTGACGCGGTGCAATTGTTCTTACTGGAACAATTCCTTATTAACCTATGAGGTGAAGAGAGAGTTATGGATAGAATATTATTACCTGAGATAGGTTACGAAGTATTTTATCTGCCTTACTGAAGTCCTGATGTTTCGTATATTGACTGGGGATAGCGCATACTTTCATTCCAGCGCGTTTGGCTGCTTCGACCCCAGCTTCTGAGTCTTCAAAAGCAACAGACTCCTCTGGTTTTACTCCGAGTTTTTCCGCGATTTTCAGATAAATGTCAGGATACGGTTTTGCTCTTTCGCATTCATTTCCTGCGGTTATGGAATCGAAAATATCAAAGGAAAATTTATCCAGAATCATAGAAACGGTATCAAGAGATGACGAAGTTGCCAACCCTATTTTATAGTTCGTATTTCTCAGATGATGAACAAGTTTTTTCACACCAGGCATAAGATTTACTTGAAACAGCATTTGGTGATAGCTTGCCCGTTTTTTCTTCCGTAATATTTCCATTTTCTCGGTGAAGCTATACTCCCGCATGAGAATTTCCCAGTTTGCTTCCCCATTTTTCCCAACGGTATGCACGATGCCGCTTTTTTTTAGAAGCGGGGTTTTCCCGTATTCCTCCAGTACTATTTCATATGATTTCGATTGAATGGGTTCGCTATCAATAAGAAGCCCGTCCAAGTCGAAGATAAGTGCTTTTATCATTATATGAATTATACCTGAGCTATTCTTTAACCCGCCTTCATGAAATTCTTCCGTGGCGTAAGCCCGGAGATGAAGAGCGGGTCGTCGAAGGATGGTCGGCGAGGTTTCAACTCCGGACGAATCGTTGGTCTAAGATTCCCCTAAGTATAAGCTCGCGGGAGTTTCAATCCCTTGTAATCTGTTGAATCCTGAATTCATCAATGCGTTTTCGAATAGCAGGGAACGTATCGATAGTAAAATGCTTCAAAAAATACTCTACCGCATGTTTGGTTTGCTCAATAAGAGGAATATCACCAAGATTTGCTATTTTTAGCCTGTTATAACCATGCTGTGAGGTACCAAACATATCTCCCGGTCCCCGTATCTTAAAATCAAACTCAGCGAGTTTAATACCGCTCATGGTTTTGGAAAAAAACTTCAGCCGATGGGCGGAATCGTGATCTTCGGAGCTGGTAAAAAGGAGGCAGTATGATTGTTTTGTGCCCCTCCCCACTCTTCCTCTCAGTTGATGGAGTTGAGCAAGCCCATACCGTTCGGCGCCTTCAACAATTATAATTGTAGCGTTCGGCACGTCCACCCCTACCTCAACGACAGAAGTGGATACGAGAATATGATATTTTTTGTCTTTAAAGTCCTTCATCATCTGCTCTTTTTCCTTGGATTTCATTTTTCCATGGAGGAGTCCCACTTGAAAATCAGTAAAGATCTCATTTTTAAGAAACTCATACTCCTTTTTTGCCGCCTTGACAGAGGTAAGGGTTTCGTCTTGAGACTCTTCAATAAGCGGGCAGATGATAAAGATCTGCGAGTCATGGATTTTTATCTGTTCCTTCATCCAGCTGTATCCGCTGGTTCTTTTTTCTGCTGGTACAAGATAGGTTTTTACCGGTATTCTCCCTTGTGCGTGGTATCGGAGTCGCGGTCATGGTGAGAAGGTGAGGATTTATACCTTTTTGTTTCAATTGTGCCCTTTGTGCCACTCCAAAGCGATGCTGTTCATCAATGACTACCAACCCTACCCGATCAAAACGTAACGACTGACTCAAGAGGGCATGGGTCCCGACCATAATATCGAAGTTATCGGGCGACTCATTTTTCGTAGATTTTTGAGATGATGTTATTAACCCCACTTTGACATTCGTATTACGGAATAACTGTGAGAAAGTAGAAAAATGTTGCAGTGCAAGTATTTCAGTAGGAGCCATACAGAGGGATTGATAACCGTTAAGATATGAAATATAGGATGCAAGCGCGGCAACGACCGTTTTTCCTGAACCCACGTCACCCTGAATGAACCGGTTCATAGGATTAGGTTGCGTGAGATCATGCAGAATATCGTGAAACACTCTTTGCTGGGCATTGGTGAGGATGAAAGGTAATCGGGTGATAAACTCGTTCAGTCTTCGATTATATGTTTCGTTTAACACATATGGCGTCCTGAGGACTTCCTTTTTCCATTCTCTTCGAATCAGCGCAGAGGACAGCTGAATAGTGAAAAGTTCATCAAAGGATAGTCGCCGCTTTGCACTGAGTGCCGACTGAGGCGAGTTGGGAAAATGTACTTCGCGGATTGCTTGGAGTTCAGGTAAGAGATTATGAGCAGAGATAATTTTTCCAGGGAGCCATTCAGCTTCATCCGGCAAAAAGTCTTTTAGCATTTCAACAACACGGTAGATCTTATCGCGGACTGTTTTTGTCGATAACCCTTTTTTTTCAGGATATACCGGCACAATGCGACCGGTGTGAATTGTTGGAGAGACATCTGAGGGAAGAACTTCATACTCTCTTGGTTCAAGAGAATAGGTATGTAAAAAGCGCTTTACTTCTCCCGCAACTGATAACGTGAGCCCTTTTTTCAAGACGTTTAAGAGATAGAGTTGGTTGTACCAGGTAATCTCTATTTTTCCGGTATCGTCCCGGAGTATTACTTTTTGAATTTTTAACCCTTTTTTTGTATAGACATTGGATGCTTGGTCAATAGTTCCTTTTACGGTAACAGTCTCACCTTCCTGCAATTTATTAATACTGCTGATGAGAGAGTAATCTTCGTATCGTGAAGGAAAATATTCGAGCAAATCAGAGAATGTCTGAATCTCGAGATTTTTGAGTTTTCTGATAGTAATAGAACTGGTACGGGGAAGTCTATCAATTGGACTTCGCAGTGTCCCAAGAATATCCTGAGCATTTATCATAGAGGGAAATCAGTTGCTTAGTTTACAGAAATCCAAATTCAAAGTTCAAATATCAAAGCAAGATCAAAATCCTAAGTTCAAAATTTGGTATTTTGGTTTTTGAATTTGAATTGTCATTTTGATTTTGATATTTATCATTTGTCCTTCCGGAATGATTCGTACTTACTGTAAAAACAACAGCGGCGCCAGGCTTGAAAAAATAAGAAGTATTGCCGATACAATTAATATTACTTTCCAGATGCGTTGTGGTTTGAAAATTTTCAGAAGTTTCATAGTGATATTATACAACGTTAATTTGCTAAATCGTCTATCGTTACGCGTTCAGAGTTCAGAGAATGAGTGATGGTTCAATGGCTCGATGGTTACATTGTTAAATGGTTTGAAAGCCATGGAACCATGTGACCATTTAGCCATATAGATACTATGCACGATGAGCGTTTTATAGTATACTTTCCCTATGTTTGCTTCTCGAAGACCACGGTATCGAAACAGTCTCCGGCAAAAACTTCTCCTCTACGCTCTTGTTGGCATAATGGGTCTCATTGTCACTGGGTTTTTCTTTTCTTTTCTCGTTTTTGCATGGTATGCTAAAGATCTCCCATCGCCGGGCAAGCTCTCACAATCAGGCGCATCTTCAACCGTTTTTTATGATAGAGAAGGAAAAGTCATCTATGAACTCTATAAAGATCGCAATCGGGTACCCGTTACCTTCGATAAGATTTCCGATCACTTAAAAAAGGCAACCCTCGCAATAGAAGATAAAGATTTCTATAAACATAAGGGCATATCTGAAAAAGGTATCTTACGCGCGCTTCTCAAAGCAGGATCACAGGGAGGTTCAACAATAACCCAGCAGTTAATAAAGAATACCCTTCTTTCTTCAGAGAGAGCGCTATCCCGAAAAATCAAAGAAGCAATTCTGGCAATCGAGGTAGAACGACGTTATTCAAAAGATGATATCTTGACCATGTATCTCAACGACGCTCCCTACGGAGGAAGTCTATGGGGAGTAGAGTCTGCCGCGCGCGGGTACTTTGCTAAGCAGGCGAAAGACCTGAATCTTGTCGAATCAGCGTTCTTAGCTGGCTTGCCCCAAAGCCCATCCCGCTACTCACCTTATATCGGAAAAACAAATGCCTGGAAGGTTCGGACGAAAGACGTGCTGCGCCGAATGCGGGAAGATGGATATATAACAAGAGCACAGGAGCTCAAAGCAATAGAGGATACTGAGAAGCTGACTTTTTCTAAATCTCAATTCTCGGGTATCACTGCTCCTCATTTTGTGTTTTTTGTCAAGGACCAGTTAGAAAAAGAGTTTGGTCCTCAGGCGCTTGAGCAGGGATTAAAGATTAAGACCACCCTTTCTCTTGATGTGCAGCAGATCGCTGAAAAAGTTGTGAAGGAGGAAATAGAAAAGCTGGAAGGATTAGATGTGGGAAATGGCGCGGCGATCGTACTTGATTCACAAACCGGTGAGATACTTGCGATGGTTGGTTCCTATGACTTCGCAAACGAAGAGTATGGAAAATTCAACGCTGCGTTGGGAAAGCGCCAGCCTGGATCGGCAATAAAACCAATTACATACAGTGTCGCGTTTGAAAAAGGATATACTCCGGCAACCGTGCTTATGGATGTAAAAACTACATTTCCAAACCAGGGAGAGAAGGATTATGAGCCGGTAAATTACGATGGTAAGTACCGGGGGCCGGTACAGTTGAGGTTTTCGCTCGGTAACTCGCTGAATGTTCCCGCAGTGAAGCTTTTGGCAATGGTGGGTGTCCGTGATTTTCTTGCGAAAGCAGAGAAGATGGGCTTAAACGGTTTTGCACCAACGGCAGAGAACATGAAACGATATGGGTTGGCGATTACACTGGGAGGTGGAGAAAGCACGCTTCTTGATATGACAAACGCATTTTCGATTTTCGCGCGGGGAGGAATTAAAAAGGAACCCTACGGGGTACTAGAAGTCACCGACTTTAAAGGAAAGAAGATTTACAAACCGGTGGAACAACGTGACGAACGCGTATTATCTCCAGAAGTAGTGTTTCTCATCTCTCACATTCTCTCAGATAATAACGCTCGTATTGACGCGTTTGGATCAAACTCATATCTTCGCATACCCGGAAGAACGGTTGCGGTAAAAACCGGTACCACCGATGATAAGCGGGACAATTGGGCGATTGGTTACACGAAATCAATCACGGTTGGCGCGTGGGTGGGGAATAACGATAACTCCCCTATGAATCCAAAAATTGCCTCCGGCGTCACCGGCGCTTCTCCGATCTGGCATACCATCATGATTGAGTTACTAAAAAAGTATCAGGATGGAATAATTGATAAGCCGGATAAGGTAAAGGCACTGACAATCGACTCTCTGACCGGAGGATTGCCAAAAGATGGCAATCCTACCCGTTCAGAATATTTTATTGAAGGAAGTGAACCAAAAAGCGTTTCCTCAATTTATAAAAAGCTTAAAATTTCCCGATCAAACGGCAAACTTGCCAATGATGTGGAAATTCGGCAGGGAAACTATGATGAAAAAGATTATATCGTGTTTACTGAAAGTGATCCTATCTCAACCGATGGTAAGAACCGCTGGCAGGAGGCGATACACGAATGGGCAAAAGGTCAGGGTGATGACAAATTCAAGTACCCGAACGAAACTTCCAGTGAGTCAGCTGACGCGATTGTTACTACGATTAAATCTCCCTCGGATCACGCGACCGTAGACAATAATAATGTTGAGATCAAGGCGAAATTTACTTCAGTCGCGCCGGTTAAGAAAGTTGAAGTGTATCTTAATGGGAATAAGATCAAAGAGTACGATGGACATCGCGACGAGATTACTGAAACGGTAAGTTTGAGTGACGGCGTTTATGAATTGAGGGTGGTTGCCCATAACGACAAAGATAAAGGCTCAGAGCAAAAAATTACCTTTGGAGTCAATAAGCCGTGGGATTCAGTGACACCGACGCCAACGCTCTAGTAGATGATGGATGATAGATTATAGATGATAGAGAGGTGAAACCATTCATGTTCCATCATCCATGATCCATCATCTATGATCTGCTATTGACGATCTGCCTAATTTTCTGAAAATCATCAGTGAGTAATTTTTTCAGTGGAGGAAAACGGAGGGCGGCTGCGGGATGAAAGGTGAAAAAATAGCGGATTCCATCTTTTTCTTTCGCTTTCCCATGCATCGCGTTTACTGATAATTTTTCCTGAAGTACTCCCTGTGCCGCAACGCCTCCGAGAAGCACTACCAGTTTCGGCTCTATGACGGCAAACTGCTTCATCAGATGTATTCTCCCGTGCTCAATATCTTTTTTTGCAGGAGTTCCCCGATCCGGGAGATATTTTACCGGACTGGTGATGTAGACATCAGACTCTTTAAGTCCTATTTCACGAATAAAAGATCTGAGGAGTTGTCCCGATCTTCCGATAAAGGGTTTTCCCCGCAGTGCTTCCTGACGCCCTGGCGCTTCTCCGATAAAGATAATATCGGCGTCCGGATTTCCTTCTCCGGCAACCGGTTTGCCGCTTTTCCCCACTTTACATTCTTCGCACCGAGCAATTTCTTCTGCAATCTTATCGAGCTCCTGGTGTTTTATCATGTGCTGAGGGTTTTTTCGGGAATGATAAGAGCGAGAATCAGGTAAAAAATAATACCAAACCCTCCGGAGAACGCGAGGATGACGAACCCAATGCGGATAAGGGTAGGGTCGATGTTAAAAAACTCGCCTATTCCCCCGCATACTCCCGCGATCATCCGATTATCTTTGGATTTATAGAGGCATTTCATATTTATATTATACTCCTTGAACGTTTAGAGTTCACGGTTCACAGCAAATACATCTGGCAGAATTTTTTCCGTGAACTGAGAACAGTGAACTATTCAAAAATTGCTATTGCATTTTCTTTCTGGTACTATTTTTTATATGCGAAAAAAGAAGAAAGTATCCCGGGTTCGAAGGCATTACCGTAAACATGATCCAGATTTTCTTTTATTTACCTCTTCATTTTTATTACTTATGCTGCTCCTACTTGGTCTTGGGGTGGTTTATGTCATGAATAGCAATACTTCTGCGTTGAATTCTCCGACAAAAATGCAGCTAGAAAAGAAACAATAGTTATTGGATTTCTCCATATCGAAAGCAGCTGACGATATGATCATTTACCATTCCGGTTGCCTGCATGTGAGCGTAGACAATTGTTGAGCCAGCAAACGTAAAGCCCGCATTCTTCAACTCTTTACTTATTCTGTCTGATAAATCGGTTTTTGCAGGAATTTCCTCGATAGTTTTCCAGTGATTTCGAATGGGTTTGCCATCTACAAACTTCCAGATAAAAAGATCAAATGAGCTATATTTTTCCTGAATCTTTAAAAATGACTGTGCGTTGTTTATCGCAGATTGTATCTTCATTCTGTTTCTAATAATTCCCGGATTTGCAAGAAGGCGTTCAAGATCCCTTTGAGTATAGAGGGCAACTTTTTCCGGATTGAAGCTGTCAAACGCATCTTGATAGCTTTTCCTTTTTTTCAAAACTGTTTGCCAGCTGAGCCCCGCTTGCGCCCCTTCCAATAAGAGAAACTCAAAAAGCTTCTGATCATCATGGAGCGGTACTCCCCACTCCAGGTCATGATACTCTATCATGAGCGGGTCGTCATGACCAGGCCACTGGCACCGGATAATTGACATAAATATCTAACGGTTTTAGAAGTTTTTTAATTTGCATTAAATCTTCGTATGTTAACATATGATTAATGTACACAAGAAATATAAAAATTTCAGTCGACTATCGTCTCCATTAGTTTACTTTTTATCTTTTCAAGCTCTTCCTGAGCTTTCTGCTCCGTTAAGTTTTCTGTATTTGATGAAAAATAAAATCGAAGAGTCAATTTATTTTCAAACAAATCAAGAATCTCTATATCTTTCAGCAAGGGTGAAGTCGCAAACGCTGCCTCTTTGATCGTCGCAAACGGCAAATCAGGTTTTTGGGTAAGCGTCAGATCGAGTTTAATTGTTGCGTAGTGTGTTGGAGGTGTGTAGGAGGTGACTATCTTGTAG
>CAZHGF010000032.1:0-6569 GCA_964531945.1 uncultured Gammaproteobacteria bacterium
AATAACCTGTTATTACTTTTTCCCAAGGAGTGCCATATGTATGGAACTCATACATATCATTGTATTCCCTCACATTCCATGCTAATATTTTTATTTAGTCCTATTGTTTTATGAAAAAAACAGAAATAAATAAAGTTCTTGACAGGAATAATATTCCCTATCTTGACGCCTCTAAGGCATATCGTAAATTGCGCGAAACAGTAATCAAAGAAGGCATCCTGGATCGCGACTATCTGTATTATACCTTTCATATCTCTCTCAGTCTTGGCGCGTTTGGTTTTTGTCTCTACAAACTATTTACTGCAGACAGTGTTCCTCATATCATAATCTGGAGTATCCTCTTCGCATTATTTGCGGTACAAGTTGCGGGCGGCAACGTACATGAGGGAGCCCATCGCGCTATCTTCAAATCTACATTCTGGAATGATGTCATTGGTTATCTTGCCTCAGCACCATTTGGCATCGGATATAGTTACTGGAAAGTAAAACATAATAAACATCACGCTCACCCGAATGAGGAAGGTGAAGACCCTGATGTGGAACTACCCATCCTTTCATTCACAAAAGAACGGTATAATACAAAGAAAGGATTAGCAAATCTTTTTAAGAAATACCAGGTCTGGCTCTATTACCCTATTGGTCTTCTCGTTTTTATTTCGCTTCGAACCCAAAGCCTTAAATTTTATAGCAGAAACTTCACTCCAAAACTTATTCCTGAAATGATACTTTTTTTTGCCGGTAATATCCTATGGTTTGGGTTTCCTTTTTATTTTTTTGCGCTTCCGAAGGCTATTATCGCTGTATTGGTAATAAACTTCACCAGCGGTTTTTACTTGTTTAATATTTTCGCACCCAACCATAAAGGGATGCCTCATGTAAAAAAGGGGACGAAAATGTCTTTCCTGGAACAGCAAGTCATCACCTCACGCAACTTAAGCGCAAACTGGTTTTGGGATTATTTATACCTCGGGCTAAATTACCAGATAGAGCACCATTTATTCCCAAATTGCCCCCGTAATAAACTACAGCTGATTACTCCCCATCTTTTAAAAATCTGCAAACAGCTCAAACTTGAGTACACCGTCGTAAGTCCGCTACAACAGAATCAGATTATCCTCGGAGAATTGCATAAAATTGTATCATCGAAGTAGCTAATGTTTAATAATTCATGAAACCTGAAACATGTAGCATGAAGCATGGAACATGAAACATATACATGCGACAAAATGTTTCATGATTCATGTTCTTTCTCTTGCATACGAGACGAAAAATCTATTATAGTTAATCTATGAGTATTCATAATAAAAACATCGTCTGGTTTGAGGAAGTTGGCAAGCATGATGTCGGAATAGTTGGGGGAAAGGGGGCAAATCTCGGTGAGATGACCAACGCCCGATTACCTATCCCTTACGGATTCATCGTTACTTCTCACGCATATTTTACCTTCATCAAAAGAGCCCAGCTCCAACCAAAAATAAAAGAAATACTCTCAATTATCAACTATGATAACCCTCATGAGCTGCGACAGGCTTCATCTCACGTGCAGGAACTTATTCTGAAAGCCGAGATGCCGAAAGATATCGCAAAAGAAATCATTACTTACTATGACGATTTGACCCTAAAAGAAGAAAAGTATTTGAGAAAACACACCAGCATATTAAAGAAAGGACTTCATAAACTGAAACATGTCTATACACCCCCACTCGTTGCGGTTCGATCAAGCGCGACCGCAGAAGATCTTCCCAACGCCTCATTTGCCGGTCAGCAGGAAACATATCTGAACGTAAAAGGCGAAACGCATCTTTTACAAAAGGTAAAAGAGTGCTGGGCGTCTCTCTTTACCGAGCGTGCTATTTTTTACCGCCATGAGCAGAAATTTGATCATTTTAAGGTAGGGCTCGCCGCTGTTGTGCAGCGAATGGTGCAATCCGAAAAATCCGGAATCGCGTTTAGTATTGACCCGGTAACGAGCGACAAGTTTAGTATTGTTATCGAAGCAATTTATGGGTTAGGAGAGTACATCGTGCAGGGAAAAGTGACTCCCGACCATTACGTAGTCGATAAACGATCATTTGTCATAGTTAAAAAGGAAATTAAGTATCAAAATCTGAAGTTTATCCGTGTTGGCTCAGCCAACAGAGAGTTCAAAATTCCCAAGCATATTGGATCTCAGCAAAAAATAACTGATGAAGAGATTACGAAAATCGCGCTGCTTGTCAAGGATATTGAAAATCACTACTACTTCCCGCAGGACATAGAGTGGGCTATTGAGGGAAAACAAGTTTTTATCGTACAGTCAAGACCGATTACGACGATAAGAAATAGTTCAGAGGCACGAGTTGTGAGTTCGGAGAAAAAAGAGAAAAAAAAATCTGCTCAAAACCCAGAACCCATAACTCATAGCAAACCAATTCTCACCGGCGCGCCGGCTTCGCCGGGTGTTGGAGTCGGTCCGGTAAAGGTAATTGAGTCTCCAAAAGAGATCGACAAAATTAAAAAAGGCGATGTACTGGTTGCTCCGCAGACTAATCCCGATTATGTTCCGGCGATGAAAAAGGCTACAGCAATCGTTACTGAAAAGGGAGGGCGCACCTCACATGCCGCCATTGTTTCGCGGGAACTGGGGATTCCGGCGGTTGTTGGTGTGGATCATGCCACCACGGTACTCAAGGATAATATGGTAATTTCTGTAGAAGGACAACAGGGGGAGATCTATAAAGGTGATGTTTCCACTTTGCTCAATCATACTCCTGTTAACTTTGAGAAATTGAACCATATAAAAAAGTTAAAAACACTTACTAAAGTTTATGTAAATCTTGCGGAGACTGACCAGGTTTCAAAAGTCTCTAAAATGGATGTTGACGGCATTGGCTTACTCCGTGCCGAGTTTATGATTGCGCATATTGGCATCCACCCAAAGGAATTTATCAAAAAGAAAAAGCAGGATGTATTTATCAAACGGCTGACTCACGACCTTCACATCTTTGCGAAAGCGTTCGTCCCCCGACCAATCATATACCGTGCAACTGATTTTAAAACGAATGAGTACCGTAACTTAAAAGGTGGCGAGCATTATGAGCCGAAAGAAGAAAATCCTATGCTCGGATTCCGCGGCGCTTCCCGATACATTGTAAACCCTGATGTATTTGCGATGGAACTTGAGGCTATAAAAAATATGTGGGAAATGGGATACAAAAACCTACACTTGATGATTCCGTTTGTAAGAGCGCCGTGGGAACTGGTGAAGATTAAAGAACTGATCTCATCATCAGGGCTTACCTCGATCCCTGAGTTCAAACTGTTGATCATGGTAGAAGTCCCTTCAAGCGCGCTTCAGCTTGAAGACTTTTTGAAAGTAGGAGTGGACGGTGTTTCAATCGGCACCAATGATCTCACCATGATGCTTCTTGGGGTAGACCGCGACAACTCTGAGGTTTCCTATATCTATGACGAACGAAGCCCCGTGGTTATGAATACGCTTGAACATATCGTCAAAACATGCCGGAAATATGATGTTACCTGTTCCATCTGCGGCCAGGCCGCATCTGATTACCCCGAGATTGTTGAGATGCTTGTCCGTGAAGGAATTACTAGCGTTTCTGTCAATCCAGACGCGGTATACCGGACGAGAGAAATTATTCATGAGATTGAAAGGAAACAAGCAAAATAATGCTTAGTTCACGGTTCATCGTTCATAGTTCAACGCTAAAGTTTAAAAAAGTTTTAAAAACTCAACGATGAACGGTAAACTTGTAACGCAGAACTTTCTATGTCTACTATAAAATCCATCCATGCCTATGAAATTATAGATTCCCGTGGATACCCGACGATTGAAGGATCGCTTACCCTGGATAATGGAAAAACGGTAACTACTTCTATTCCTTCAGGTACTTCAACAGGAAAATATGAGGCGTTTGAGCTGCGAGACAAAGATCAGAACCGTTTTGACGGGATGGGAGTATCGCAAGCGGTAAACTATATCAATCAACTGATTGCTCCGAAGCTCGCCGGCGCATCGCCTCTAAAACAGCAGGAAATTGATTACTGGCTTATCAAAGCTGACGGAACAAAAAATAAAAGTAATCTGGGCGGAAACACAACCCTGACGATTTCACAGCTAATACTGAAAGCTGGTGCCGCCGATCAGGGGTTACGCTTATTTCAATATGTAAATAAACTCTACACGACTTTTTTTAAAGCAGAGATAAAAATAGAAAAAATTCCAACGCCAATATTTAACATATTAAATGGGGGAAAACATGCCAATAACTCGCTTGAGTTTCAGGAATTTCAAATAATTCCTTCCTCGCAGTACCCATTTACGAGGGCCTATCAAACCGCGGTTGAGGTATTTCATGAGCTCAAACGCGTCCTTGCCTACCGAAACGCCAATATTTCAGTTGGTGAAGAGGGAGGATTTACCCCGAATTTTACAACTAATCTTGACGCGATAGAAGTGTTAAACGAGACGATTAACCAAAAGAAGCTGACCCCGGGACTTGATATTTTTTTCGGGATGGATATTGCTGCTTCACATTTTTATAAAGATGATCACTATCTTATCAAAGACAAACCTCATCCTTTGAAGAGGGAGGAATTTATGGAGTTTCTAAAAAAAATCATCGCTGATTACTCGTTTCTCATCCTCGAGGACCCGCTGCAGGAAGATGACTGGGACGGATGGAAAAAGTTTGCTTCCGAATTATCCGACCAGATATACCTTGTCGGTGATGATCTGCTGACAACAAACAAAGAGCGGTTACTGAAAGCAATAAAAGAAAAATCATGCACTACCATACTCGTTAAACCAAACCAGATCGGTACCATTACAGAAACACTTGAAGTTGTCGATACTGCCCGCAAAAACAATTTCAACTCTGTTGTTTCGCATCGTTCAGGAGAAACCAATGACGCGTTGATCGCGGATTTCGCCGTCGGAGTACAAGCTGACTTCGTCAAGTTTGGAGCTCCTTCGCGGGGAGAACGCGTGGCAAAATACAATCGCTTATGGCAGATTGAGAGGGAGGAGTTGAAATAACTCTGTATCTGTCATCCTGAACTTGCGGTGTCCTTCCAAAGCTTTTAGCGTCGGAGGGTTTCAGGATCTTCTATGGTATATTATAGGAAGATGCTGAAATGAATTCAGCATGACAATGATATGATCGGCAAAATAAAGGGTATTCTCTCTGAAATCGAAGGAAATACCGGGCTTATAGAAACCTCGTCCGGTGTGTTTTATGAAGTATTTCTCACTCCCTCTGTTCTTTCTAAAAAATTCCCGGGAGACGCTATGGAGGTCTATACTCATTTTCACGTCAGAGAAGACGCTCAGGTTCTGTTTGGATTCAGCGAGAAAAATGAATATAAGGTTTTTAAACTGCTGTTATCGGTATCCGGAGTCGGACCGAAAACCGCGTTTACTGTCATTTCTTTCTCATCCGTAGACAATCTTATTAAGGCAGTAACTGCAAACGATATTGATTACTTCTCAAAGATTCAGGGATTGGGAAAAAAGACGGCGATGAAAATACTTTTGGAAATGTCCAGTAAGCTCAATACCGAGTTTAGTCTTGAAAAAATGCATCTATCTGAAGAGGAAAAAACAATCCTCGACGCGCTGGTATCGCTTGGGTTTAAAACAGGAGAGGTGAGAAATATTATCCGGGAAATACCCAAAGAGTTAACATTAGAGGATAAGATTAAAGAAGGCATACGACTCGCAACGAAACCAAAAAAAAGGGTATAATGTAATGTATGACACAGACAAGCTCCACACCCGACTTGGTGAACTTGCGTCCACAAACACTGAAAGAATACTTAGGTCAGGAACAAATTGTAAAAACACTTCAGTTATTTATTGAAGCCGTAAAAAAAAGGGGGTATCCCTCCGAGCATATTCTTTTTTATGGCCCGCCGGGAATCGGCAAGACAACGCTTGCCAATGTGATCGCGAATGAACTTTCAGGACAGATCAAGATCACGTCAGGTACCGCGGTCCAGAAAAGCGGCGATCTGGCTGCGATTCTCACCAATCTCAGTGAACACGACATTCTCTTTATTGATGAAATTCACCGGCTTCCCAAAAATGTTGAGGAGATGATCTATCCGGTGATGGAAGAATATAGTCTTGACATCGTCATTGGCAAAGGGCCTTCGGCCCGCACCATGCGGCTTTCGGTACCGAAAATCACAATCGTCGGCGCAACCACCAAACTCGCGTTATTATCAGCACCGCTTAGAGACCGGTTTGGACTCCTTCTCCGACTTGATTACTATACGGAAAAAGAGATGATTGAGATTATCCTCCGGTCAAGCAAACTTCTGAATATTCCAATCACCAAAGGTGCTGCGATAGAGATAGCAAAGCGCGCCCGCCGGACGCCCCGCCTGGCAAATCGAATCCTCAAACGGGCACGTGATATTTTCGAGGTAGAGAAGTTTACTATAATCGATGAAACGCTCGTTGATAAGCTGTTTTCGCTCCTGGGAATCGATGAGGCAGGTCTCACAGATATCGATGTAAAGTATCTGAGACTTCTTGCCCATAAGTTTCAACACGCGGCAATCGG
>CAZHGF010000032.1:6579-9928 GCA_964531945.1 uncultured Gammaproteobacteria bacterium
TCGCCGCACGGTCGAAGAGTTTATTGAACCGTATCTTCTTCAAATAGGATTTATTAAAAAAACTCCAAAAGGAAGAATGTTGACTCCAAAAGCCTATGATCACTTAGGCCTTAAATCTCCGAAAAATGAAGTAGAGCAGTCAGCGCTACTATGATATAATGTATTAGTTCTGCGTTATGAGTTCTGCGGATAAAAGCTTTAATACTCTCTATTCAGAATCCATAACTCATAACACAATTGATATGCCGGGGTGGCGGAATTGGCAGACGCGCAGGCTTGAGGGGCCTGTGACCGCAAGGTTGTGGAGGTTCAAGTCCTCTCCCCGGCACCAAAGGAGACACCCTCCATATTGAACCACAGATTAGGTTGATTTGACTGTCTCTTCGTTCTGAACTCCAATTTTATTGAACTTTTCATAAGATCTTTCGTAATAATCTAGCCTCAAAAAGGTTCGAGTCTCCTCAGGGTCAACATAGTGCCATTTCAAACGATATTTGCATAATAGTTCCACATTTTTAGTTCAAATAATTTAGGTTCGAATTGTACATCAGGGAAAAGTAATATACTGCAAGTATCTATCTCCAAAGTCTGTTGTTCTTTTAGAAGTAATTCCCGATCTGGACATAGTTACACCACCACGTTCAGTGTTTTGTAAACCTAGGATGTATATATCATGTAAGGCAACTCCAACTAAGTCAGCAGGATATTCGGGAAGTAGTAACTCAAATAATGTATTGATGCCTTCCATATAGATACTTTCGAAGCGCGATTTCGCTGATTCATTTCTATCGATCATTGCTTGTGGATTAGCGAGTATTTTGAGGAATTTTATATGTAACGGTGTAAACCGATCAGTAATACTGATAAAAGCAGCTACCTCATCCTCTCGAGGATTCTGATCAATAGCAATATTTACGATAATTGCCCTAAAAGCACTGACCTTTTCTTCTTGATGGTTTTCAAGCGCTCTTCTAAAGGACTGCATAAATGTAGAAATAAAATACTCTCGAGATACTACATCAGTTTGTAGTTTATCTTGAACAGCTTCGAGTTCTTTTCCAAGTCTTTCTAGAAATTCAGTCTTTCTCTTTTCAACCGAATTGGGTAGGTAATCAGAAAGGAGGGATCCTAATGGTCCACCTGCATATGGAATTAAATTCACTGCCGCTTTTACAGCAGATAGCGTGTGATCAAGTTTTGTTTTTGAGAAATTGGGATCGTCACTCATCGTTTTTTATATAAATCCTCATCTATGACCCATTTGTCGCTTTCTTTTTTCATGTACTCAGGTGAATCAGTTACGTATCCAAATCCACTTGTATAAACCTCTCTTGCTATGCGGGCTGCTAAAACTGGGGGTTCTTGTTGACCAGCGCCAATCTCTTCAAAGAACCATTCTGACTTTTGCAGAGTTTCAGGTGGTGTTTTGGGAAGAAAGCCGATTGTGAAGCATAATTGGAATTTCTGTCCTGTTCTTATCTTGAAGCCGATGATAATTGTGTATTTGGTTTCAGAAGTCATAAAACGATCCGTAAATACCTTTAAGAAATGACAATACGTATCTATATACTCAACAAGTGCAAAGGCGTTGATAATTGGCTTTACCTCTTCGTCTCTTTGATGTGTTCCCCAATCTAGAAATTCTTGTAGGGTACCGGCAGCCGCAACAACACCTATCTTATTCACTGATAAAATCTTTCTGTTTCCATTCATAATTTCCCAGCTGTCTCCAGCAGGCTTAGGAAATTCAGTGTAATGAACGGTCAAATCCCAACCCATATTTCTAAGAGTTGGCGGCTTTCTAAGAAGAGTGTAGAGTTTATCCTCTTCAGTATCCCAAAAATTATCTATTGAAAAATCTTGCGTAGGAACAGCGATCATGTAAAAGAAGTCAGATTCACTATCAAGTTTGTTTTCAAAGTTTTTTATGATTTCTTTTTTTTTAACTTCTGGATCAACTGCTTTAACAGATACTACAGTTTCATGAAGAGCAAGCAACCTATCTAATTTTGCTTCTAAAACTGCAACGTGAGTTTGTTTTGAAGCTTCCTTTGAATTCAGTATCTCCGCCATCTTTTCTTGAAACTTTTCAGCACTGAACATCTGCCTATTTTTACTACCATCTCTAAAATAGAGACCATATAGCTCTCCTTTGAGAAGCTTTTCATCCTCAGTAACCCACTGATCCTTTGCGATCATAAACGGATAGCATCCAATATCTTTGGCCGCAGGGATTTGCACCCAAAACAATTGCCTTTCCTTCCCGATAACTCCATGTTTTATAAAGTTCTCCTCGAATCGAGGAGTCAAGTAGGTTGATAAAATATCTAACCATCCTTTTAGATTTATTTTTTCAGCCTCAAAACCCTTGACTTCATTCACATACTCGAGGTTGAATTGTGATACATCCTCGCCAGGTATTAACCCGATGACAATATAGCCACCACCACTATTGGCTATGGAACTAAAATCTTTAAGAAGTTCAAGGCGAGACTTTTCTCGGCTAACAGCATCATGATTATTGTCTGGGAAGTATGGTTTCTCTCTGAATTCAAAGAATGAAGTTTCAACTGCCCCTAAAAATCCATTAACATTTCCCGTCTCGATAATTTTAGCTACTTGTTTTTGCTCTAATCTCACAATTTCCATAGCATAATTATATCAAGTTTGCCTAGTCTTTCTTTTGGGTTAACCTCCGTATGTAATACGTTTTAGAATAATGAATACTTTCAGGTATCAGACTTGACACAGAAGGAGACTTTCAAACCTCTATTAATTTAATACTACGATCATCAGGTTTAATAGAGAGGCAAAACTTACCCAAAGTAAATACGGATATAGGAGATAAGCTGAGTTTTTGTTGATTTTGTAAAATATTTTTATAGTAAGAAGTATTGTGATCCATAGCGCAATAATATTCACAAAAGCCAGAGAGGGATTTTTCATTCCAAAAAAAACTATGGACCATGCAGTATTCAGTGCCAACTGAACAAAGAAAAGAGTTAACCCTTTCTGTTTTAGTTTGCTTTTTGACATAAAAATCCAATACAGAGAAACTCCCATTAAAATGTAAAGCGTTGTCCACACCGGTCCAAACACCCAATTTGGTGGAGAAAATGTTGGTTTATTTAATGTTGAATACCACGTAGGAATAGATGAGACTGTAAATAATGATCCTACAGCGCCCGCCGTTAATGAAATTCCTATTGAGAGAATAAGCTTTAATACATTTCTTTTCACTATACTCACTATATCACGTTAACTATTTTTCATCTAATTTCCTGTTATAATAGGTCTTAGAATAACGAATACTCTCTGGTGGAATTCGTTCGAGGCAAACCCAGTCTCC
>CAZHGF010000033.1:0-9849 GCA_964531945.1 uncultured Gammaproteobacteria bacterium
GCTTAATGCGGGATTGCTGTTTGTAGCTCCGACTTTCATCGGAGACAAACAGGGAGGGTAAGAGCCGAAAAACGCGGCGACAGGACGAATACTGGTAAATGAAGAGAAACCAATAGCGGCAGCGAAAACAATAAAAAAAAGAGTATGCGACGTGATCACGACGACAAATCGCTTTTTTTGAAAAAGAGGAGATATGCGAGAGAGGGCTATCACACAGAAAATAAGATACAGACCTATTACCCGTAAAAACTCCGATTCCTGAAAGAGGATGCGGGTTGAGATGAGGGGAGTAATGAAGAAAAATAGTATCAGTATATGATTTGCTACTTGCATATTATATTGGATTCAGTATCATCGTAATATGGTGGAAAATCCTTCATCTTCTGGCATACCTCTGTCAACAGCGCGTTCTCATCAGGGATTTCTCCTCACTGTTTTTCTCATTGTTTCTATGGTGGCTTTCAATTTATTCATTTATTACGTTGCCTATGGTAATAAGTATTTTAAAGCAGAAGCATGGAAAAATGTATCACAATCTGCGAGTGTCTCTCCCGGAAAAGTCATCACCGTGAGTTACCAACTAGAAGGCGCCATTACCGATATGACTCCCAATACTATCGCGGTCGTCGATGAACAAGGGAGAAGCGAATCATTTCCAGCATTTCTGGCTCTGTATACAACCGTTAAGCCGTTTGCATACATTGAAGAGTGGCCAACAGCAATTATCACCGCAAATGACCGCTCGCAGTTCAAGGCAGGAGATCGCGTAATCCTCCTTCTCGGAACCAATATATTGTCAGATATGAAAAAAGATGAGTTTTACGTTCATCGTATTATCAAAATGGTGCCATAACCAATGAAAATATCAGGGAAACTCATTGTAGTAATTCTACTCCTGTTTGTAATCAGTACGGGAACAACACTGATATTAACGTATGTGCAGACGGTAAAAAGTATTGAGAAGAGACTGCAGAACGCAACCTCTCTGTATTGGTCGCTTCCGGCAAAAGACACTTTTTTTGCTTATACGGTAAAAGGCAAGGTGATTGCGACGGAGCCTTCGTTGAAAATAGAGAAGGATGGAGTTGCGCTGACCCTTGCAGCCGCGCCTCATTTAGAGGTAACACAGATAAAATCATTTACTGCGGAAGATGCGCTTACCTGGAAGACAGTGTCTCTCAAGGATGTCAGGATTGGAGATAAAGTATCCATTAATTTTTACCGGCATCCGGTCACAAACGAAGCAATACCGGCGAGCATTTTTCTCATAAGAAAATAAACGTATGCAAAAGAAACTATTATGGTTATTGCCTATTGTTTCTCTGGCACTTCTGGCCTATGTGGCTCATGTGAAAAGTGTAAATGCCGTTTGTTACGGCTGTACCATCACAACGTACGATCGCAATTGCTATGAAGCGAATGATGATGGGACCGGTTATCCGCCAGATCCATCGTATCGGGACTCTTCTTGTCCATATCCTCCAACTACAACATACTCAACCAGCAGCAGCTGTTCTTGCGGCACGACCAATTATTGCAGTGCTGAAAGCGCAGCGGCAACTGACAGTGATTGTGGAATCGTACCAACAAATACTCCGGTTCCTCCGACCCCAACTCCCACACCAACAGAACGACCTACACCTACCCCTGAATCTCCCACTGCAACTACCGCTCCAACCGCAACATCAGGTCCAGCTGCTGGCCCAACATCAGCTTCCGCATGCCTCGCTGGACAAAACCGCGTAAACTGTAATAATACCTGGTTTACCTGCTGTACCGGAAGCACCGGCTACTGCACCCTTGATGCAAATGGCGCAGCAAATGGTGTTTCGTGCAGTGCTCCAGCCGCAACCGCCACATCCGCTCCAACTGCTGCTACTGCAACTACTGCCCCAGCAGGGGGATGCGTGACTGCGACTGCCCACTGTAATGGAGACTATACTGCCTGTTGTCCCGGCGGTGTTGTCTGGTGCACTGCTGATGGATTTGGTGCAAGCTGTAGTGCTCCTGGAGGCGGCGGCGGTGACTACGGGGGGGGAGAGTATGGCGGAGGAGAATATGCAGTTGAACCACCAAGCTGGTCAACGGCTACACGGAGGATGAGCGGAGAAAATGTTGTTGCGTCATCAAGCATTTGCGCATTTGAATGTTTTCTCAATCCAGCTGATGGGAGTACTACCTGTAATATATTTCAGGTGTCGGGAGCTCCAGTCTGTGTTAATGATAATCATTACTTAGGCGCCGCAGGTGGCACCTTATGGTCAAACAATACTTATTTACGTACCCGAGGATTTGAGTATGATTTTTATCCCAATTTTGCTGTACAAGATACCGGCAGTTCAACCGGTGGCTATGGCAATGCCGGCGGATCCGATGCTCTGAACTGTCTGGGTTC
Organism: uncultured Gammaproteobacteria bacterium; assembly: GCA_964531945.1. Taxonomy (GTDB): domain Bacteria; phylum Patescibacteriota; class Microgenomatia; order UBA1406; family GWC2-37-13; genus CAZHGF01. Next base: position 2,396 of record CAZHGF010000033.1, read on the forward strand.
TGGTGATTACTGCTATCAATGGGATGCGAGTAACGGAGTATGGGATCAGGGGAGAAAAGATGTAGTTGTGTATGTTGCAGATCCCACCCCGACTCCTTATCCGACCGTCGTCATTCAGGGAAATCTGAAAGAATATCTGGGTGGATCATGTCCGGCAAATGTTTCCTCAAACTCCATTTCTTTGAATATGAATCCGGTAAGCTCAAGCGGAATTACCGTCAATTGTGGCGTTACACCGCCGGCAGGAAGCGGCACACAATCAACCTATAGATGTACTATTGCATTTAACAACCAAGCAGCGAGTCCGACACCCGCGCAGAACTTTACCCTCAGTGCATCAGCATCAAGCTACTCACCGGCTGCCGGATGGTTTACCGGCGCGGTAAACTCCTGTACTACTACCTCAGACAACATCATAGCTCTCGATGTCGCAGCTCCGGCTCCAACAACTACCCATAGTCGTGACATCTTCTTTGACAGCAGTAGCCGGTGGGTGAAACTGAAGAATGCATCATTCGCCGGCATCGGGAGTTTGTCTAATAATATCCCCCTGAATCTATCAGCATATGATAGCGATGATAGCGCAGCTCAACGATACTTTATCATGACTGGTACTGGTGATGATCCCGGCGCTGCTTCGGTAAACGGGACATTTACACTCGGGACTGCTGATGTCTCGGATTTTAACTGGAAGAGCGAGAATAACGGTATGACGAGTGTGTGGAATAGATCATCGTTTATGGATTACGTGAAATCACGCAAGTCCTATACCTCTATTTCCAGTTTGTCAGAAATAAGCGCAAACGGTATTTACTACTACTCAGGTTTATTGCCGCTGAGTTGGGGTGCGGTTCCATCACAGTTTAATACCTATAAAGTAGTGCTCATTGTGCCGGGGCAGGTGGATATAGATGTCGCGAACTTCAATCCGACACAATCATTCGCTCTGATCGCGGATACCATAAACTTCAACGCAAACGTCCAGTCGGCAACCGGTCTCTTTGTCGCGGCGTCGGTGACAACCGGTGATACCACCAATCAGGGGTTGAAGATAACCGGGAATCTTATCGCGCAATCGTCATTCAATAATCAGCGCGATTGGACAACCAATACAAAACCATCGGTGTTCATCGTCTTTGACCCGAGCCTCTACTTGAATTTACTCGATACGTTGTCGGTGGCCAGCTATGATTGGAGACAGTTACAATAAATCAAATATCAAAAATCAAAGATCAAAATGACAAATCAAAAATAAAAAATGCAGAATGAAAAAGATCGATTCAAAAACGAATTTAAAACTAGATTATATAGATTTGTTTTAAAATTAATAAAGCTCATTGAAGATTTACCAAGAGATAGAGTTTGTTTTAGACTTGGTGATCAATTATTAAGAAGTGGAACAAGTATTTTGGCAAATTATACAGAAGGTCAAGCAGCATCAAGTCGAAAAGATTTTATTAAATACTTTGAAACAAGTTTAAAATCAGCAAACGAAACCAAGCTGTGGTTGAATTTGATGAAGGATGCAAATAAGATTAAGGAAAATAACGCTTCGTGGTATTTAGGAGAACTTAACGAGATTGCAAATATTTTTGCATCAAGTATTTTGACGTTAAAGGGAAGAAAATAATATTTGCATTTTGCATTGTCATTTTGATTTTTGATATTTAATTTTTGATATGAAAAATAAAGAATCAGGACAGATGCTCCTCATCGTCATCATGCTCTTGGCGACGGCGCTGACGGTCGTCATCTCTGTTGCGTTTAAGGCAAATACCGAGACGCAGATTACGAAGCTTGAAGAGGAGTCACAGAAGGCACTCGCGGCAGCTGAGGCGGGAATTGATAAGCTATTACAGCAGGGAAGCGGATCGATACAGATTCAGTCACTCCCTAATCTTTCCTCATTCTCCGGAGAGGCAGCGTTTGTCACTGCCACCAGTCCACAGTTTGCATCACCGCTGATTCAGAAAGACCAGATGTATACGTTTTACTTGGCAGATTATGCGTCAGGAGGCGCATTCAGTAATTACTATTCTGGCACCGTGACGCTCTACTATGGTTCCGGGTCAGTAAGTTGTGATTCACTGGCACTTGAGATCACTGTTCTTTCCGATGCAGCGCCCACAATCACGCGCTCGATTGCTGATACGGGAAATATTTTAGGATCCAATGATAACGATATCGGGGTCAGCTCCGGAGGAACAGTAGACAGCGTAAGTTTTAATTGTAAAACAACGAGTATTACCATACCTGCCAATGGTAAACTTATGGTGGTGCGTGTGATCAGCCCTTCAGGAAGCGGTGGAGTAAGTACAAAGATTGGATTTTTAGGAAGTACGTCTTTAAGACCCCAAGGCCGTACGGTAAACTCTGAGGCGCGTTCTACAACCGGCGTAACGAAAAAAGTAGAGCTCTTTCAATCCTTTCCCCAGATCCCCGCGGACTTTTTTGTGACGTCGTTTTAAGCATGAAACATGAATCATGAAGCATGAAGCATGTAACATAGAGTATAAAGCATGAATCATGAAACATTTTTAAGACCTTCCATTGTTTTCCAAAGCATTCTTGCAACTTCGTTTATTCGCCTATTCAGATTGACTAACCTTTCCTGACTCAAATATTTTCTCTCATATGAAAACTGAATTAAATACTCTGTTTCTTTCAATGATCCATAAGAGATTTCTAAAAAGTTAATATGAACTTTGCTTCGTTGACGAGCGTATCCCTCTATATAGTTAAGAATGATTGATAACGCAGCTCGTTGTAATTGAGAAGTTATTCCAAATCTTTGATCTTTTGGAAAGATTTTAGTAGCGTCATAGACTTTATGTACTAATTCATTCATTAGTTGTCTCAGTTTCTGATGGTAAGTAGTTCTATCCACATAGTCACTCTATACCTCTCTCCAAAAAGTTCCAATGCATTATATGCTACAAATGAGGAGCATTTTTATAAATCCATACTATCATTATCAACATAAGCTATGTTGCGTGTTTCCTATTCCATGTTTCATGATTCATGTTTCATGTTGCGTGACTAAAACTTCTCAAACACCACATTCTCTTTCGGGATCTGTTGGGCGGCGAGATAGCTCCTCAACGACTCCACCACATCGCGGTTGCCGCAGAGATAGAAGTCAGTATTAGTCGGAATTTGTTGAAATTGGTTGGAATTAGTCAAAGTTTGTTGTGATTGATTAGAATGAGTTGAATTGGTACTCATTTCAACTAACTCTGACGAACTTTGACCAGTTTTAACTAATTCGTCAAGTGGTTTTGTGATTCGGCCAAGCATGAAATGTTTTCGATCTGGTTCCGGGATCATATCGAGGGTGGATTCACGCGAGAGGCAAATGGTGAAGGTAAAGTTGGGATGCGCAGCGGCCATCTGTTTTAATTCATCGAAGAGATAGACATCGCGGTAGGTGGGGATGCCCCAGAGGAGAGTGTAATGAGTGATGAGTGATTGGTGATTAGCTGATAGCTTGGTGTCATTCTGATCCTGCCTTGGCAAGTCTCGCGAATGCGAGTTCCGAAACAAGTTCGGAGATCCTTCGCTATCGCTCAGGATGACATGAGGTGGGATATCACTTATAGGCAACGGTGAATAATTTACCGGCAATACCGTTTTCAGTATACTGAAGATGGGAGCGATGCCGGTGCCGGTGGCGAGAAACACTTTGTTTTTCTGGTGATCTTTCAGAATAAATCGTCCGGCAGGACCTTGAAATAAAACTTCTTCACCAATAGTCATACGGTTAAAGTATTCAGACGCGATGCCGTTTTTGACAATCTTTGCAATCAGCTCGAATGAATTTTTCATGGCCGGTGGCGAGGCAATAGAGTAGAGCCGCCTCAGATAGTCTCCTGATCCATCAGGTATAAAGAGCACCAAGTATTGACCGGCAATGAACTCCAGTTCTTTTGGCTCGTCAAGCGTGAAATGAAAAAGCACCGTGTCATGAGTCAGACGCTGTTTTACGGTAAGATGAGTTTTAAAAGTTTGAATCATAAAAGATGATAGATGTCTGATGACAGATGTCTGATGTCTGAAATCTGGAATCTGACATCTGAGATCTGTCATCTGGTATCTCATTACAGTCTCGCTCTCTGCATAATCTCTGCCTCGACGAGTTCACGAGGCCGGCCAAACTTCAGGCGGGAGAGTTGAATCACCGCTTGCGCCACCTTTTCATTGGCTTCTGCAGCCAGCTTTTCGATATCCTTCGTCATGTCGACTGAAAAGGGCGCAACCGGTTCGTTATCAACGATGGTTTTCATATAGGCATGGAATCGCTCGACGTTTATGAGATCGGTTTCCGTGAAGATCGGCTGGAACTCCCGCTGCATATAGTTGGCGTCAGTGACTCCGACGCGGAAACAGATCTGTGTTCCGACATTTCCGAAAATCGCGTTTTTGACCTCTTCATCCATTTGTCCAATAAACTGATTTGCGACTGTCAGATTCAAGCGGTACTTTCGCGCTTCAGAAAGAATAGTCGCAAAATCGGGAGTTGCGAAGTTCTGAAACTCATCGACATACAGGAAAAAATCGCGCCGCTCTGATTGAGGCATTTCCTGCCGGCTCATAGCGGCAACCAGAATTTTTGGAATAAGAACAAGACCTAAGAAGTTTGAGTTTTCTTCACCGAGCTTTCCTTTGGAAAGATTGATAAGGAGTATTTTCCCCTCATCCATGACTTTTCGAAAATCAAACGCCGACTTTGATTGGCCGATGATATTTCGCATTGTTTTATTCGTGACGAAGCGGCCAAACTTCGAGACAATGTAATCCAAAACCTCTGATTTATGAAAGTCTGAGGTCTGGGCAATCTGATCAGTCCAGTACCGGCGGACAATCGGATCCTGGACTTTGGGGAGTAATTCCTGGACATATTTCTGATCGGTGAGACAGCGGACAATCTCAATAAATGTGGTGCCTGGTTCAGACATGACGGTAAGCATCGCGTTTCTGACCGCGTGTTCAAATCGGGGACCGATGATACCGGTGCGCTGCGGATCATAGAGTTTATAAATCAAATTAATAATTGCTGTCGTCATAAAGTGTTTCTGTTCTTCAGTATAGGCTTCAAGAAGATTGAGTCCCATCGGGCGCTCCGTATCAGACGGGTCAAAAAAGATGACATCCTCGGCGCGCTCGGGCGGAATAAACCGGAGGGTATCTTCAATAAGGTCTCCGTGAGGATCCATGACGCAGACACCGTAACCTTCTTTGATATCCTGTTTGATCATCTCTTTCAAAAGTTCTGATTTCCCTACACCTGTTTTTCCGATGATATAGGAGTGGCGGCGCCGATCTTCAAAGCCGATGTATACCGGACGTTTGACCCCGCGGTAATACCCGAATCCGATGAATGTCCCTTTGTCCTGGGGAACCTCAGCGGCAACCGGCGCCGTCTTTGCCTTGAGCCACTGGATATGGGGAGTCTCAACGGTTTTATTGGGAAAATGAAACATGGTAGCAAGCTCGTCTGAGGAAAGAATTGAGATTGATTTATCAAAGGGAAACTCGATCACCGGGAAAAATTTATAAATAAAGTTCATCATAAATCCACCCTTAAACAGGACGCGGGAACCTTTGAGGCTGTTGTGATCGGAGTTAAACTGCACAAACGCATTTTTGATATTTCTTAAGTGATCTTTCGCCCGTTCGCTTGATGGAGCAGATACGACACATCGGATGGTCGTTTCAAACCCCGCTTTTGAAGTTTTGTCATCAATTTTTTCCAGTATTTTCTGATCGGTTTTAAACGTGGCTTTCTCCGGATTGGCTTCATTCTTTTTGGTTGTTGCGATGTAAGACTTTCCCTCTTTTTTCCACTTGCCCTCTGCCGGACGGATAAGCCATTGAATAATCGCTCCTTCATCATCACTCATTTTTGAAAGAGAGGAAGTGATACCGGATAGGGGGTCACTCGGAATATCTTTATAGACCTTCAGTGGCATGTATGGCGTATCTTTGAGGTAAAACGATCCATAGGCAATCTTTCCTTCCTCCGTAAAAATATTCGGTTCATCAACCTGCTTGATATCAGCACTCGAGTAGTAGCCATAAATAGTTTTTTCCACGAGATCAATCAATCGCGAAGGCGCCGAAACATAAAATCGTATATCCGCTTTCTTTCCGACAATCTCAAACGCGACAACATCATCAACATCCATAAACGAAAACCAGCCGCTTTTTTTCAAAGAAGAAAATGAAGCAAACATCTGCTCAGCGGCATCGATCTTTATCTCATTATCCTTAGGCATTTTGACCTCAAGAGTCACCATCTCAAGCGCGATCTTCTCGCGTTTTTTGAGTCGTGCATAGATGACGACGAGATACATCGCGACCACCGAGAGAACTCCCGCCAGAAGCGCTGCGACAAGCGCCAGCAGGACGGTTATCATCCGATCAATAAATAGTTGAAATGCTGCCGCATCCATAGGAAAATTATATAATAGTAAACAGTGATTTGTAATTCGTAATTGGGGCAAAAAGAAGTTACTAATCGTGAATAGTTTAGGAAAAATATCCAAATTACAAGTCGCTCATTACAGATTGCTTTCATTATGCGAAAAAAAGTCAAAGATGTCGTTAAACAGACCGTCAGACAATCGCTTCTTGAGTACTTCTGGGTTACCATCCGGGGGATGGGATTCGGGGCGCTGATTGTATTTTTAGGATATAACATCATAGCGTCACAGAATATTCACCCGCTCTATTTTCAGGTTATCAATGACAACCGTCAGGCGGAGGCGGTATTCTTAAAAGCAATTCGTCTTCTTCCCGATTATAATTATTTTTATCAGATTGCCCGCCAGAAATATGGTGAGATAGTAGATCAGGAGATGAATCGGGAAGCGGAGCGGAAAAAAGCAACCATAGCGAACCTGGAAAGCATTTTAGAACGCAATCCGAAAGCGCGAGATGTACTTTTTAATCTGGGACAGCTTTATGAAAGTGAAGGAGATATTGAAAAAGCAACTCTCTACCGCGAGCGGGCAATAGCAGTAGATCCGATGGTGGGAAAATAGATGCCAGATGTCTGATGACTGATGTCTGTTTTATTTCTGACATCCGAGATCTGTCATCTGACATCTATGTTAACGCAAGCACACGTATACATAAAAGGAGATGTGATCGGTGTTGGGTTCAGAGCATGGACGAAAATCCAGGCGAAGATGAATCGGGTTACCGGTTGGGTACGGAATGTGTATGAAAAGCCCGATGTATTCGGTCCTTCGGGAGGAGTTGAAGCAGTGTTTCAGGGAGAGAAAGAAAATGTTGAGCGGATGGTAGAACTCATGAGACAGGGATCGCCCGTATCCCATGTTGAGGACGTTGAGGTGTTTGTCCAGGAACCCACCGAGACGTATGGAGGGTTTGAGATGAGGAAATGATAGCGTTAAGCGAATATGAGATTATGTATCATGAAACCTGAACCA
>CAZHGF010000034.1:0-3434 GCA_964531945.1 uncultured Gammaproteobacteria bacterium
AAAAGTGTCCCTGATACTCTCGAGTATAACACGGTAACAGTGTTATCAAAAGCCCGCGCAATAGAAAATAAGTGTTACTTCATATTCTGTAACTATGCAGGTAAACTGAGAGTTAAGACGAATACCGGAAGAGTATACCCGACAACAAGTATCGGAAGCACTATGGTAATTAATCCCTATGGTGAAATAATCACCGCAACTTCTTCAACGCGTCAAGAAGTTTTATGTACGGAAATCGACATTACGAAATGCCATTGGTCAAAAAGTTAGAACTTCATCCATGAAATATTTTCTCCCAATTCCTCTCCGGTCGTCGCAAAAATAACGGGCGCGATGGTGTGGCTTAAGAAACTAAGATATTTTTGCGTACTGATGGGCAAATCCTGAGGCCGTTTTGCTTTTTTGACTGCTTCACCATCCCATCCTCGAAACTCAACAGCATGCGCCTCCAGTTTATCCAGTTCATATTGATAGGGTAAGTACGGTGATTCTTTCTTGGTTTTTTTATCGGTGTAATGAGCGATAACTCGTATCGCATCGGTTTCACGCGACGCGTCAAGATGCGTTACCGCAAGATAGTGAAAGCCAGCAACATGACGAAAGTACTGAGCCATGGGAATTGAGATGGGATAAATATCTCGGAGCCTCCCCGTCGACCGTCCGGTTTCATGGAATGATTCCTGTATCCATCTTTCCCATTTTTCATCTTTAATAGTCGGCAGTCTTCTTCTCCCCACACTTGACATATAGGGACCTTTCACAACACCAATTCGTACTGCGATTTCTTCCGGACTGATGATACCATACGTTGCGTCCATAATATGATACGTTGCAGTTCTGCTGGCAGTGATATCAGGATATACTCCGTGGAAGGGATCGAGGCCGGTTCCTTGGGCCCCTTCGATAGTAACCGGTATCTTCTCATTGTTCCAGATATCTCTTAAAAGATAATAAACTGAAGAGGAAACATATTTTTTTATCGCTCTTCTACTTTCATTGAGTCTGTTGATAAATACTGATTCAGTCCCCACCATCCTCGTTTCTTTCGAGAGGATCCTCACCAAGATATCTTTGAGACTAGAGTTAAATCCTTTAATATGCATCCCATAGAATCTGTAGTGCTTTCGAAATACTTCCTCCCAGTTATCCTGAAGAAGATCTCTCACGGTAACTGCAAATCTTCCATAAAAACTCATATATCCTGGACTTATTCCGCGACCAGTAGAACCCTTGCCTCCTTCATGAACAGTATTAATAACATGCTCATAGGCCCGATGAGTATCAAGTGAAAGAATCACATTATGATCAATTACGAGTTTTCCCGGCATACTACCGCCAAAGAGTTTTTCCGTATGACTAATTTCTGAAAGGAGATCCTCAGGATGCAGCAACATTCCTCTTGAAATAATCGCGGTTGCACCCTCAGTCACTATTGCCATGGGTAATTGATGCATGGTAACGACTTTCCTATTAATAATCACTTCATGACCTGTGTTCGCACCGCCGTTGAATCTGAGAGAGTAGAGTTTCCCTCTTTTTTTAAGTAACGTATTCATTTCAGTCGTAATTCTTCCTTTTCCCGAGTCACCAAAAAACGGCTCTTCAATACTGATGCTAAGAGGACGAACTGAGCTACTACGAGGATGCAGTAGAGATTTTCGGGAAGAAAAAAGTGATGGTTTTGTAGCGCGAACTACTGATTGATAAAGTTTTTGAATCTGTGTTTTATCCATATCATGGATTATTTACCATGATTGCAACCGCAATCCCCACCACACACACATTGTTCCTGCTGTTCATCATTTGAACTATTCATAATTTTAGAAATTGAAAATTGATAATTGGAAATTATTCTACAATAAGCTTCCCTTTCATATCTCTATGTCCCTCTCCACAAACTACTGAACAGAAAAAGGCGAACTCTCCTTTTTTATCAGGAGTAAACTCAACAACAGTTTCTTTTCCAGACACTAATGTTTCATTAACTTTAAATTCAGGAATTGCAAAACCGTGGTCAACGTCCATGCTTTTTATTTTTAACCGCACTCTTTCTCCTTGTTTTACTGTTAATGTAGCTGGAGTAAACTCCCAACTTTTTGCGGTTACACTGATTTCTTTTAGCGGTGTTTGTGAAGTGGTCGATTGATTACCATTGCGGGTAGGAGCTACCGAGGTATTCCGGTTCGCAATGACGAAAAAAATAATAACGAGGACAATACCGAACGCGACTACTATTGCCCATATATGTTTTCCCATAGGTGATGACGAACTGGTGACTAGGTGGTCTCTTTTGCTCTTTCCTCAATCGGTAAACAGTACCGACAGCGACACCCGAGTTCTTTTTTCTTATTATGAGTTCCATCACAAAAACTATTGACATCCCCTGTTCCTCCACAACTGCATAGGTAGAGTTTGTCACTTGGATCGTCAACATTTTCCAATATATGCGACCGGTGCCCATTTCCCATTCTGATTATTTTGTATTTTTTGTCCATATGGTGGTTAGTTGGTTAGTACGTTAGTTTGTTCGTTCGTAAAATACGAAAAAGTGATGGCCTCATGGTTAAATGGTTAGAATGGTTATAAAGCCATTAAGCCATGTAGCCATATAACCATATGTTTACTATTAACGATGAATGAACTACAATAGTATGTTTTTGAGTAAATCCGGCCGTTTCCTCTTCGTCTCCTTATATGCCTGTTTCAATCGCCATTCGTATATTGCCTTATGATCGCCGGATAATAGTATATCAGGAATTTTTTTGTCCATAAACTCTTCAGGACGCGTATACTGCGGAAACTCTAATAGCCTGATATTTAGAATGTTTTTTTTCTGAAGTTTCCTGAGGTTCTCATCCATCCCAACTATTTTTATTAAATCTTTAACAGAGACCTCAAAAAAACTCTCTATTTGTGTTGCTTCATCACTTTTCAGCACTCCAGGAAGCAATCGGGTGATTGCGTCAACAATCGAAGCGGCAGTGATCTCTCCTCCGGTCATCACAAAATCACCGAGAGAAACCTCTTCATCAATATACTCCATCACTCGTTCATCCACTCCTTCATAGTGACCCGCAAGAATGATTAAATGATTGAGCTGAGAATATTCCTGTACTTTCTGCTGATTAAATTGCTGACCTTTGGGAGATGTATATATTATTTTTTGTTTCCCGCTTGGCGCCTGGCGCCGAGCGCTCAACGACTCTAGCGCTTTCCAGATCGGCTCCACCTTCATCACCATCCCTACCCCACCGCCATACGGCTTATCATCAACCGTTCCGTATGCGTCACTCGCAAAATCACGGAGATTCACGATCTCAATCTCAACTACTCCTTTTTCTTTCGCCCTCTTCACAATACTCTCCTCAAAAAACCCGCTTATCATCTTGGGAAAGAGGGTGATAACCGTTATCTTCATGCTCTTCTTATACTTA
>CAZHGF010000034.1:3444-9827 GCA_964531945.1 uncultured Gammaproteobacteria bacterium
AATAACGTCTTATGGCTCGAGCGAAAGTGTACCAAGAGGATGTTAAGTACTGAAGTAATGGACTTTGTCTTGGAATCTATTCGGCCAAACGTGGAGTTGGTCTTCTGGAATATTCAGTTCTGCACCATAAGTCAAAGAGAAGTTACCATGTTGAGATATGGGGAGTGACTCTAAATACTTTTTCCTGAAAGATCATGATTAAATCCTCATCATTATATAAGTGTGCATACCAGGGCTGACAGCTTTTTGAAGCTCCCACAACCTAACATTCAGGGATTCTCTTCATTTGCTTCGTCGGAGCTGAAATCCGCCGACCCCCTTCGACGAAACTCCACAGAGGCGAGAGCGGAAAATAGCTCTGCATCCCACGATCTTACGATCGGGATTTCCGCGAAGGCGGATTAAATTTTCTTGAATTGAACCATACAGGACACCCCGCGGGTGTCTTCCACTTCTCCCGCTGTTGGTGGGATCTGCTCGAAGTATAATAGAAGCATGAAATCCTTCATACTTACTCTCATCCGTTTCTATCAGAAAACCTCTGTTTTTCATATTGGTCTCCTGCAAAAATTGTTCATGACCGACCGTACTTGTCGTTTTTCCCCGACCTGTTCCGAGTACACTTATCAGGCAGTTGAAAAATATGGAGCGCTGAAGGGGATAACTCTGGGATGCAAACGAATCCTCCGTTGTCATCCCTGGTCAAAAGGCGGGTTCGATCCGGTAAAATAGTACTTGAAATGAATCCCATGCACTTGCTATAATTAGCAGATATCGTTAATATTTGCTAACTCATCTATGCAGATTAACTATCAACCTCCAGAAGAGCAAGGAAGCGCTCTTGAACGATTTACCATCAATATTACGCAAAAAGCCAAAGACAATAACCTTGACCCGGTCATCGGCCGAGATGATGAGATCCGGAGAGTCATTCAGATTTTGTCCCGTCGGACAAAAAATAATCCGGTGCTCCTCGGCGACCCGGGAGTTGGTAAAACCGCAATTGTCGAAGGGCTGGCGCAACGAATCATCACCGGTGACGTACCAGATACTCTAAAACATAAACAAATCCTGGCGCTTGACCTGGCAGGCTTGCTTGCCGGATCTGCCTTCCGGGGAGAGTTTGAACAACGACTCAAAAAAATACTTGAGGAGATTGAAAAAAGCGGAGGAAAATACATTCTTTTCATTGATGAACTGCATACTATTGTGGGCGCCGGTGGAGCTGAGGGGGCAGTCGACGCCGGAAATATGCTTAAGCCCTCCCTCGCCCGCGGGATGCTCCACGCCATTGGTGCGACTACCGTCAGAGAGTATCGACAACGTATTGAGAAAGATCCAGCGCTTGAGCGACGATTTCAACCGGTCTATGTTGATGAACCTTCGATTGAAAACTCGGTCGCGATCTTACGAGGAGTAAAGGAAAAATATGAAGTTCATCATGGCATAAAAATATCTGATGACGCGCTTATTGCAGCGGCCAACTTATCTGTCCGCTACATTACCGATCGCTTTCTCCCTGATAAGGCAATTGATCTTATCGATGAAGCCGCAGCTTCAGCAAAAATTGAAGTTGATTCTCTTCCGACAGAACTTGATCAGATTAAACGCCGCATTATACAGCTTGATATTGAGCTTGCTGCTTTAAAAAAAGAGAAAGAAGTTGAGACCCGGAAAAAAACTCTTGAACAGGAACGGAAGAAACTCCAAGCCCAGTTTGATGAACTTCATAAAAAGTGGCAAGACCAGAAACAGGTAGTGATGGAACTTCAGAAATATCGAGTTGAACTCGACAAACTAAAAGCCGAGTTAGATAAAGCGGAGCGGGAGGTACTTTTGGATAAAGCTGCGGAGCTGAAGTATGGAAAAATCCCTGGGGTAACGAAAAGGCTGCAGGAAGTTGAGAAAAAATGGCAGGCTATTCCATCTGAAGATAAGTTCTTGAAGGAACAGGTAACTGACGAAGATATCGCCCAAATTGTCGCTCGCTGGACCGGAATACCGGTTACCCGGCTCCTCGCTACTGAGTCGGAGAAACTAGCCCGACTGGAGGATGAAATGCACGAGAAGGTAATCGATCAGAACCATGCTATTAAAAAAGTTGCGAATGCGATCCGCAGGTCTCGCGCCGGACTCACTGAAGAAAAAAAACCAATCGGTTCATTCCTCTTTTTAGGCCCAACGGGTGTTGGAAAAACAGAAACCGCGAAGGCACTCGCTTACTCGCTTTTCAATGACGAAAAAGCAATGATCCGAATCGATATGAGCGAATATCAGGAAGCTCATACGGTTGCGCGATTGATTGGCGCGCCTCCCGGGTATGTTGGCTATGAAGAAGGAGGACAACTTACTGAGGCAATCCGCAGAAAACCGTTTTCTGTCATTCTTTTTGACGAGGTAGAGAAAGCGCATCCTCAAGTCTTTAATGTTTTTCTCCAGATACTTGATGACGGGCGACTTACTGATGGACGGGGACGCACGGTAAACTTTAAAAACACCATTATTATCCTTACCTCAAATCTCGGTAGTGAAGTGTTTCGGGAAAGTATTCCTGAGAAGGACCGCGAAGCAAAAATACTTGATAAAATACGGGTATTCTTTAAGCCGGAGTTTATTAACCGGCTTGACTCAATCGTAATCTTTAACCCGCTCACTGAAGATATGATTCAAAAAATAATTGATCTTCAGGTCAAAGAAGTTGAAAAGAGAATGGAGAAACAAAATCTTCGCATACAACTTACTGATGCTGCGAAAAAACATCTCGGAGTAGTCGGATTTGATGAGGTTTATGGAGCGCGCCCCTTAAAACGGGTCATGAATGAACTGATTGTCGATGAGGTAGCGCTTCAAATAGTCGAAGGAAAAATAAAACCGAGAGACATAATTGTTGTAGACTATAAACAGGGAAAAATACAGATTACTGTGCAAAAACCAAACTAATGCGAATGACCGAGCACCTTTATGTCATTGCGATCCTGCCGACAGGGGAGAGAGACAATCCCTTTATTCGACAAGATTGCGCGCCTCATTTCACTTAGGCTTGCAATGACAAAATAGCCCATACTGTTTTAATCTCATAATTCAATGAACTAAATACTGCATGAAACGAATCATCCTGATATTATTTCTCCTCTCTGTTGCTATAACTACATTCCTACCGGTACTTGACCCTGATTTCGGCTGGCACTACCGCTGCGGAAATGAAGCTTTCACAAAAGCAATTTTTTGTACTTCAAATAATTTCTCTTATTTCTTACCAGATTATAAAGCATATTATCCCAGTTTCGTCTACGATATTATTCTCGCATCGGTATACAATACCTTTGGGTTCATTGGAGTAAGTATTCTCGGATCTCTCATATTCGTTTTTATAGCTCTTACATTTTACCGGCTTCTTGAGGGAAATCCTCTCTTTAAAATCCTTGCGTTTTGCTTGCTCTATCTTCTTTCTGCCGGAATATTTACGTTGGGACTTCGACCTCAGATTGTAACCTTCTTGTTTTTTCTCCTCACCCTCCTTCTTATTAAGAAAGTTCAGAATGGAGAAACAAAAAAAGCATATTTTATTCCACTCCTTTTTGTCCTATGGGTTAACACTCACTTGGGATTTTTGAGTGGCTTAATTGCGGTATTGTTTGCTTTTTTAGAGCAACTTGTGATGTACATAAAACATAAATCTCTTGCTTTGAGCAATTCAACCATTTTATTTGGCGCTGTGTTTCTCTCATCGCTTATTGCAACGTGGATCAATCCGTTTGGCATTTATGTCTATCAGGAACTCTATAACCATATTGTCTCTCCGCTTAACACAATGATCGCTGAATGGGTTGAACCCTTACCCTGGCAAAGTGCGCTTATTGTTGGATCAACTTTTTTCTTTCTTTATTATCAGACAAGGAAACGGGTTTTTGCGTTTTATTCTCTTTCTCTGATACTATTCTTCTGTTTATTTGCCTTGAAGGCGCGACGAAATATTCCTTTATACTATGCCTCATTTTTTTATGTTCTCTCTCTTTCCAAACTCAATGACTTTCTTAAGCGGGTATCAGAGAATATCAGTTATGAGATTCTGATCGTACTTTCTGCGGTAGGAATCATATTTTTTTCTTTTATCCAGATTCCTTCAACTATAGAAAAATCGCTTTATCAAGCCAATCACTGCCCGACACTTGCTGAAGACAACTGTAAAGCTATCAGGGAGTATCCACAACTCTCTGGTAATATATTTGCTTTCTATGAATGGGGAGGATATCTCATATGGAGAAAGCCGGAAAGTAAGGTATTTGTTGACGGACGAATGCCGGCGTGGCGAGATGAAAAAGGAGTGAGCCCTTATAAGGCATATCTCTCAATCATCCAAGCTCAGGATGGATGGAATGACATGCTCAAACAGCTGAAAACTAACTATATATTCATCAATAAAGGGACGTTTCTTGATGATGTTCTTTACTCAAATCCTGAAAAATACGGTTGGAGGAATGTATATGAGAATAACACCTCAATTATTTATAAAAGTAAAGAGACAGTCCGATAAATTAACTTTATCTTGAATAAACCGCACATCCTCTTCTAATAATCTTTGTTTTTGTCTCTCCTGACCGCCAAACACATATGCTGGAGCAAGCGACCCATCTGAAAATACTACTCGGTGACAGGGGTATATATCAGGGTTAGTGTTTGTGTGAAGAATCCGACCAACCAATCGCGGAGAGGAAACTCCCAGATGTTTCGCAATGATTCCATAGGTCGTCACTTTACCTTTTGGAATTAATTGAATAAGTTCAAATACCTTACTTCTCCACTGTTCCATTTTTGCTTTCAACTGCTTTCCGAACATTATCTGCGATCTCCTGCATCTCATCAACGGGAATCTTAATAACATCGGGCACAAATCCTTTTTCGCTGTATCGGGGAAAGATATGAATGTGAGCGTGAGAAACATCAAGCCCATGCGTAACAAAACTGATAAAACTGGGAGTGAGTGTTTTTTGAAGCGCTTTTGCTACTTTCAACGCCGTCTCCCAATACGCGCCAAACTCCGGTACGTCATATACCCACCGGTAATGATGTTTGGGAACAACAAGGGTATGACCTTTTGTGCGGGGATAAACGTCTAAAAATGCGAGAAATGTATCATCTTCATAGACTTTGTAGCAGGGAAGTTTCTTTGCCACAATCTTACAGAATACGCAGTCATCCATACTTTTATTATATCAGATACGCTATTGCAATGCGTTTTCGATTCAATTAAAGTTAAAGTAATATGACACGCGTCAAAATAGGCATCAATGGCTTCGGTAGAATTGGTCGGGCGTTCACACGCATAGCTTTGCAAAAAAACAGTTTTGACATTGTGGCGGTCAACACGAGAAAAACCCCGCCGGAAATGCTCGCGTATCTTCTCCAGTATGATTCTATCTATAGAACATTTGAGAAAAAGGTATTACATGATGAAACGAGTCTCATCGTTGAGCGGATGAAAATACCTGCTCTTCAGTACTCTACTCCAGAAGAGATTCCGTGGGATAAATATAATGTTGATATGGTTATCGACGCGACTGGAGCATTTACGAAAAAGACAGATCTGATAAAACATATAAAAGGAAGCGTTAAAAAAGTTATTCTGACATCGCCTTCAAAAGATGATGAAACACCACATGTTGTGCTTGGGGTGAATGATGATAAACTGGACTGGAAAAACGAAACGGTAATCTCAAACTGCTCCTGCACCACCAACTGCGTTGCGCCAATGTTTAAAATATTACAAGATAAATTGGGGGTATTAGTTGGCTATCTCACCACTACTCACGCGTATACTCAATCCCAGTCGTTACATGATGATGCCAATAAAACCTTTGATCGATCACGCGCGGCAGCTCTGAATATCGTCCCTTCAACGACCGGTGCCGCCAAAGCAGTCATAAAGGTACTCCCCGAATTGAAAGGAAAAATTGATGGAATGGCGCTCCGAGTACCGGTGCCAACCGGATCTTTCTCAGATATATCAGTACTGGTACAAAAAAAAACTTCGGTTGAGGAAGTGAATAACTTTTTTAAAGAAGCGGCTGAAGCGTCTCTGAAGACTATTCTTTCCTACGAAACACAGCAGCTTGTGTCGTCCGATTATATCGGTTCTTCCTACTCCTGTATATTTGATGCCAATTATACGAAGGTTATAAACGATCACTTCGTGAAAGTATTCGGGTGGTATGATAATGAGTGGGGTTACTCTGCAAGGTTAGTTGATTTAGTTGAAAAGGTAGCAAATTATATCTAGCATTTAGGGTGAAGCGTCAAGAGTCAATGACAAAATCCAAAGACTCAAATCAATATCAAAATCTCAATGTCAAGGGTGATTATTTGAATTTTGTTCTTTGGATTTG
>CAZHGF010000035.1:0-9815 GCA_964531945.1 uncultured Gammaproteobacteria bacterium
AACCAATTACAACTAATTCTAACTTATATTATGCTCAAACTCTTTTCTGGCACTTCAAATCCCTCGCTTTCCGAAGAAGTAGCAAAGACACTCGCTATCCCCCTGTCAACTGCTGAGGTAGTACGGTTCGGAAACTCAGAAGTAAAAGTAACAATTCAAGAAGACGTCGCGACAGACTTTTGCGTCGTCATTCAGCCCACGTCTAATCCAACTGATACGAGGTTGATGGAATTATGCTTCTTTTGTGATGCTTTACGACGGAGAGAAGCAAGAAAAGTAATCGGCGTAGTACCATATTTCGGCTACGCAAAACAAAATATACAGCATAGAGACGGTGAGTGCGTATCGGTGAATGTGGTCATTCACATGCTCGAATCTATCGGTTTTTCAAAAATCTACACATTTGATCTTCATGATGAAGGTACCGGAGGAGTTTTTACAATACCGTTTAAAAATCTTTCTGCGTTTCCTCTCCTTGCAAATTTCTTAGGCGAATTTTGTAAAGAGAATAATATATTAAAAGAAAAAATCGCGCTTGTATCTCCTGATCAAGGAGCGGTGGAAAAAGTCCGTAACTTTGGCACCGTTTTTTATGGCACCTCCGGTTTTTCTGAAGTTGTTATAGAAAAACGGCGTGATCAGAATAAGGCTCATAAAGCAGAACCTCTTGATCTGTATGGAAACGTGGAAGGAAAAATTGCGGTAATAGTTGACGATATGGTTGTTTCTGGAAGCACGCTTCTTCCTGCCGCTGATTTATGTTTAAAGCGAGGAGCAGAATCAGTGTACGCAGTATTCGTACACCCTGATTTTACATCCAGTGCTCCGGAAAAATTACAAAATTCTCCGCTTGAGTATTTGTTTACTACCAATACCATTGCCTTGAAAGAAGAGGACCGATTTCCGA
This sequence comes from uncultured Gammaproteobacteria bacterium, assembly GCA_964531945.1. Classification (GTDB taxonomy): domain Bacteria; phylum Patescibacteriota; class Microgenomatia; order UBA1406; family GWC2-37-13; genus CAZHGF01. The sequence continues at coordinate 908 of CAZHGF010000035.1, forward strand.
AACTAAAACAAATCTCCGTAGCTCCATTAATCGCGCAAGAACTCAAACCGCTGCTGAAGATGTGAATTTAGATGATAGATCATGGATGATTGATTTGAACCGTGTTTTCTCCATCACCTATGATCTATCATCCATCATCTCCTTAATACTCATTCCGATTCTCCAGCGCCTTTCTCAGTGTCATATAGTCAGCGTACTCAAGGTTAGCACCAATGGGGAGCCCATACCCAAGTCTGCTGATTTTAAAATCAAGATTTTCTTCTTTTTTTAACTCATTTAATTTATTTCGTATGTACATTGCCGTTGCTTCTCCCTCCATATCAGGATTTGTCGCGAGAATAACTTCCTTTACCGATCTTATCTTTAATATGCGCGACAAAAGCTGATGGAGGTAGATGTCTTCCGGACCAACATGATTCAGAGGATCGATTTTTCCGTGGAGCACATGATATACCCCTTCGTAAATATTACCGGTTTCAAAGGAGAGCAAGTCTATGACGTCCTCCACAACAGTGAGAACTTCGCGGTCTCGTTTTGGATCCTGACAAATTCCGCAGAGATCTACTTCCGTCAGGTTATAGCACTCTTTACAGTATTTTATCTTTGACTTAAGATTACTTAAGTGCAGAGCGATATTTTTTAGATCACTCTCCGGTAATCGAAGAAGATAAAACGCTAGTCGGTTTGCGGTTTTCTCACCAATCCCCGGTAACCGTTCAAGAAATAAAGCTATTTGTTTGAGCGTTGCTGGAAGACTGTTCATTATTGGTTAGCTGGTTAGTTCGTTTTCGATTAGTTCGTATACACATAATGTAAGTTTCGAACTAACAAACTAACGAACTAACGATTATACTTGTACTACATCCACGACGATTAAAGGATCGCGGCCGGTTTCTTTACTGAAGAGTTCTTCGAGGTTGGTGCCAACTTGCTTTTTAAGACCGGTCATATCGATTAATTTCTCACCACGAGGCTTCAATATCTTTTCTATTAACTTTGCCGCCTTCCCGAATAATTCATCTTCTCCTTTTTCAAACACAAATCCCCGTGAAACCAATTTAGGTCTGGTGACTAAACGACCCTGGTTATCCACTATTAATACCGTGACAACCATCCCTTCTGATGAAAGGGTCTTCCGATCCCGCAGAATCATATTTCCAACATCACCGACGCCATACGCGTCAACATAAATATTTTTCGTCTCAATACTATCACCCATATATGCGTTATGTCTGGTAAACCAGACACTATTGCCTTCATCAAGACGGAATACATTATCTTTTGCGAATCCCATCTCAGACATAAGCTTCTGGTACTGGAGCTGATGACGAATGGTACCGCCGATAGGGATAAAGTAACGTGGATTGGTAAATCGGGCTAAAAACTTTATATCTTCCTGATTCCCATGACCTGACGCGTGGAGTTGATCATGAATATCTGAGTAGATTACCTCAGCACCCTTAAGCGATATCTCTTCGATTACCGAATACACTTCATTTTCGTTTCCCGGAATCGGATCGGATGAAAATATCACTTTATCGCCTGATTTTATTTTAACGTTTTTATTTTGGTTGGTTGCCAATTTGGAAAGCGCGGAGCCATACTGCCCCTGAGAACCGGCAACGATAAGACATACTTTATTGGGCGCCAGACGGGAAACATCTTCCTCTTTCGCAAGAAGCACTTGGGGAATCGGCAAATAGCCAATCTCAGATGCCAGACGGGTATTTTCGCGCATTGACCTTCCTAAAAACACTATCTTTCTATTAAACTTGATTGCTGCCTCAACACATTGACGGATACGGGAAATATTAGAAGAGAATGTCGTCATGAGGAATTTTCCTTTCGTTTTGCGCATCTCGTCTTCAAATACCTGGCCGACAATAGCTTCAGAAAGAGTCAGACCCTCACGTTCCGAACCAAGTGCATCGGAAAGTAAACAGAGTATACCCTCTTTCCCGGCTTTTGTTATTTGATAAAAATCAGGCGGTGAGCCATAGGGAGGGGTAAGATCAAGCTTATAATCAGGTCCATGATAGAGATTACCGACCGGGGTCTTCATTACGATATGCATCGTATCTGGTATAGAGTGGGTAACCGGAATAAAGTTGATTTTAAAATTCCCAAATTGATACTCTTTGTCATACCGTACCTGCTGAATATATACATTTTGCCGGAACTCCTTAAACTTATTCTCAACAAACATTGTTGTGAGTTTACTGGCGTAAACCGGAGGATTTCCCAGACTCTGGTAGTGAAAGGGGAGTGCTGAGATATGATCTTCATGACCATGGGTGAGAAGCACTGCGCGGATTTTATCTGCCTTATCTGCTAAATAGCTGATATCAGGTATGACGAAATCGACTCCTAATTCTTTCTCCTGGGGAAAACCGATACCGCAATCCACAATTAATATATCTTTTAACGCATCTCCCTGGTAAAGCTCGTAAACATACATATTTTTTGTAACGCCAACGACACCTCCCAGGGGAATAAAACGTACTTTATAGTTGTCCATAAAATCGGTTATTAGACCTTAGACCATTGACCTTAGTTCAATACAATTCTAAGGTCCAAGGTCTAACATCTAAGGTCAAAATTATAATATATGCACCATTATACCATCTGTTATACTTGACTTACTATGCAAGTAACAGCAGAAAAAGTTAAAGAGGCGCTGCAAGAAGTATACGATCCTGAGCTCAATATCTCGGTAGTTGACCTGGGGTTACTGTATGATATTATACTACAGGATAAAAATAAAGTCAAGATCCTTATGACGCTTACCACGATCGGCTGTCCTCTCTTTAACCTCATTGAGGTTGATGTACGCAACAAACTCCAGGCTCTTGGGTTTGATGATAAAAACATTGAGATTGAACTTACCTTTGACCCGCCGTGGTCAATGGAACGGATGACCGAGAAAGCGAAGGCAATGCTGGGGATATAATACTTATAAAGGTTATAAAAGCTTCACGGTTATGGCTAATAAAACGATCCTTCATGACACATTCGAACAGCTTGCCGAGCTGGGGCAATCGACCGCAAAAAAGACGGTCAAAGCAGTGGCACAGACGGTAAACCCTTTGTATTCTCCTGAGAAAACTGCTGAAGATCAGCAAAAACAGTTTGAGGAACTGAATAAAAAAAAGGACAACCATAGTCCGGTAAATTTCGAGAAGCTCCAAAAAAAATACGCTTCAGAAGATGCTCAAAAAACCAGCCAACTGAGAAACCGATTGTTTCAGCTCGTCAAGGATGCAGAAAAACAGTCGCTTGACCAGCACTACCAAGAAGAACAGAAAAAACAGTATGAGGCCCAGCGGGAAGCGGAAAAGAAAAAGAAACTCGAGGAAGACCGACTCCAGGCGCAAACGTTTGAAACGCCGAAAGGAAAAGTGCGAAAAAGTATTTTAGGTGGCGGGAAAAAGAAATCGGCCGGTATGGAACAACATGCTGAGTATAAACCTTCAAGCAGCAAGAATTGAAACCCTCTCATGCTCATGGGGAGTTGAAAAGCGTAAGAATTTCGCGAAGGGGGAATTAAAACTCACCCGACCATGAGAGGAGAGGAGGCGTGGAAATATCTGGATCGCTTAAGATCAAACGCGGCCATGGTTCTCTGCGATCAAAAGCATGCCATCTAAAGTCTTTTTCAATTACTTCCGGACGAAAATCGATCTTTGCCGCTTGTGCCTTCCGCAGTATATTTAACATCCCCGTTTTTTCAAGATCTTCCAGCACTTTTGGATCATTTGTTTCAGCTAAAGATTGTACTTCATTGAGGACCCGAAACAGAGGAGCATAATCAAATAACTTCCAGACTCTACGATTTCCAGTTAATTCAGTTCTCACGAGAGAATGAATAAGACCTCTTCTTGTAATTTCCCCATCAACCGGATAAAATCTGCCTCGCTGATCAAGATCCTGCAGTATAGCCATTCCCATACCAACCCATGTCTCGATCCTGAGCGCTTCTTTTCGCATAGCGAGCACTTGAACTCGAGGATCCGCGTCCAGCCATTCGCGGGAGAAGGCGATAGTAACTGGCTGTTGCTGTATTTGTTGCATCGGAATTGGTGTACCCAAGTTGAAATTGAGGTAAGTAAAGACAGCACCATACCGTGGCTTACCAAACGTCGTCAGGGTAAATGGTTTTTGGCTCAGCTCGATCAGTACCGGCAGATCAAAAAAAGTCCCTAACCCGGGAGAGTTACCGGTATAAACTGCTCTGGCAACTGAGTCTTCTGGGAATGATGCCGCAAGTGTCCCTACTCTCTTTTGAATCAGCCATGTTGCGGCATCCTCTTCGCTCATTTTTCTGAGCGCGCTATGAGTCGCGGGAGTAATTTCAGATGGAGAAGAAGAGCCTCCAATATAATCACAACCATTTAATGCTCCAACTAGGCTCATAACTGCTCCTACCCGTGCCATCCGGTACCATGAATCTTTCATATATCTTATAGTATTATAACATCCCATCTCCTTTTCTGCAAGAATGGGCGGTTGAAAGATGCTATAATAAACGTGCACAACAAATAATTAGTTATTAGCGATTTGTGATTAGTGATTGGATGTTTTCCTAATCACTCATAACTAATTACCAATCACTTACGTCACGGTCGGTAGAACGCGTTTGCTCGCCGGACTTCACTTGTCGGAACGGGGATTAGCTCAGATGGCTAGAGCGCAGCGTTCGGGACGCTGAGGCCGCCAGTTCAAGTCTGGCATCCCCGACCAAGTCTCGCCGGACAAGGAACCCAAATGAAACTCCGCGGACCAAAAGTCCGCAGTTTCCCAAATGTTAATAGTTGAAATACACTGTCGTGAAAAACCATTCTTTGACAACTCGTATGGGCTTTGACTTTACTTCATCCCCCCATAGTTATATTGCGGTTGTGTTCGTGAAGGCTGTATAAAGTGGGGTTCAGCTTGACTCCCGGGTATTTGCGGTATAATGAATATATGGGAAGGCTTATTTCGCTTATCTACTTTTATCTTATAAGCGCGATTGCGCTGATGATGATGGTGATGGGGGTATTCGCAATGGTGAATTTTGTAGTCAATAGTACACAATACGACAAGTACCCGCTCGGCTATGAAGAAAACTGCGATGCGTTTGCTCTTGACTCCTCAAGAATGCCACCGGGTGTATCTCCTCAACCAATCATTTTACCGGATGACACTAAACGGCAAAAAGAGGAATGTGAGAAACGGCACGCAAATGAGCGAAAAAGACGGAAAATTCAGGATCTGAAAGATACCATTAGCCTTGCTCTGGTAGGAATAATCCTCTTCCTTATTCATTTCCCTCAGGCGCGGAAATTATCCGAAGAAAAATCAGGGGTAGTATGAAAAAATATTGGTTTAAAGCAAAAAAATATGGCTGGGGCTGGACGCCTGCTACCTGGCAGGGATGGGGAATACTTGTTGTTTATATACTTTCAATGATTATTGTCTTTTACCTTGTGGATCAAAGATCTCATTCGGTAAGCGATACATTGTTTGGCTACCTTCCCCTTGCCGGGCTTATTACCGTCGCGCTGATTCTTATCTGCTACTTCACCGGAGAAAATCCGCAGTGGTTTTGGGGTGAGAAAAAGCAGTCGAATAAAAAATGACATCTTACTTTAAGGATAGCTCCCAAGTAAGATTAATCGCAAAATTACTTCTCCTGCTTTCACTCTGCTTCATCATATTTCTGGTCATCAATTACTGGTATATCCAGTGGATATCATATAACCGTATTACGAAAAATATATCACGGTCAATACAGCAGATTGCTTCTGATCTGGAGTATAAAAATGGCGTGCTTGATGCAACCAAGTATTTTCAGGATAGTGATACGCCGGTAGATAAACCTCTCTACATCCTCACTTCAGAAGGATTTGTCGTGGAGCGATTAAACCCGATCGAGGGATTTTTGGATACGTCACAAGTAAGTTATATAAACGAACTTGCGACACCACAAACTATAAAGACACCTGCTAATACCACCTGGAGGGTAGTCTCAAAAGCGATTGTATTTGATGGTACCCGGGAAGGATCGCTTCTGACCGCCTACTTTGATCCTCATGAAGATATCCAGAATGAAATTGACGCCCAGCTTCAATCAGCTTCAGAGTATCTTTTATCACTCCTGAGTTTTCAGGACAAAATATTATCTGCGCATAAAATTGAAACACGGAACGTCCCGTATAGTATTTATTTTTCCGTTGTTGATAAGTTCAATAAGGTGATTAAAGAAGATGGAGGACCACCCGCATATGTTGATAGAAGTTTTGTCGGCCGCGAAATGAACCAACGGAAATCCCGTGTGGTCAAAAATATCAAAACTGCTGAACCTTTTTTAGTTTTCTCACAACCAGTTTATGACTCGAGTAACAATAGTGTCGGGGTAATAGTAATGGCTGAACCATTAATACAGCTTCATGAGTTTTTTCAGTATCAAAGGAATTTCTCGGTTGTCAGCGCGCTTGTTGTTGTAGTCATAAGTATTTTCCTCCTCGTATATATTTTCGGCCGGGAAATAAAAAAGGCGGTACAGGAAACCACTGAGCAACTGCTTCGGGAAGTAAATATAAAAAAATATGTAAATCCCGACTCAATTATTTTTGACAAGAAATACAGTCTTCTTCAATGCGACTCACACTCAATACCAATTGAATATGGGAGTAAACAATATGATCTTTGCAGTAGTCTCTTTTCATCTCCGAAGAAACGGTGGGAGTTGGATGAGATTCTCGATAAAAATCATATGAGTGACCACGATGTCAATAACCGGACCTTTTATGACGCGATGCTCCGGATTAATAATAAAGTAATTGATCTTATTGGAATAAAACTTATTGTGTATGAGAATAAAACCTTTCGACTAAATCCTGCGCTCGTTCCGAAAATTGTGAAAGCGAAAATTCATGCATCACATGAAGCATGAAACCTGAAACATGAAATACATTGTCCTCTTGCTCTTTTGTTTCATGATTCGTGCTACATGCTTCATGTTTCATGTTACATGTTTCATGATTCATGTTTCATACTTTGTGACGCCCCGTGACCAGCAGTGACTCACCCTATTTCTTCTTAAGATCTTACTATGTTACAAAGTAAGGAGGCCTTCCCCCTCCAAAGTTTTAAGAAAGGGGGTGATGATCATTGAAAATAATCGACTACGATGTCAAGTTTGCTTTCAAGCGCGCGCGGGGATACTGTGAATGTACTCGCGTAAGCCATCGACACGAGGGAAGATGTACCAATCCCATTCTCTGGCGAAGTCGGGGCTTAAGAACTCCCCTTGGAGTAATTTTCGGTGTATGGAATGCCCGCCACATTGTCAACCTTAAACACGGAGGCAAGAATACTTACGAGAATCTTGAGGTCGTGTGCAGCGAATGCCAAAATCAGCCAGGGGATTTTAGGATACGGATTAAACAGTAACCTGAACCGTGCGGCCGCACTGGTACAAGATAGGTTGTTTAAAATCAATATTTACTTTCAAGTCTTAGACTACAACCTAAAACCTACCACCCACAACCTATCCTAGTGAACATTCGTTTACTTGACAGATTGAAATATGCTACAATGATTGCATGAATCTCGCCTATAGACTTAGACCGCAGACACTTGACGAGTATATTGGACAGGAACATCTGATAGGAAAAAACGGGATTGTCCGCAAAATGATTGAGTCCAACTCTATTTCTTCAATGATTTTCTGGGGTCCCCCCGGAACCGGAAAAACGACACTCGCGCATATCATCGCGCGGAGCACTGAGTCTGATTTTCATGTTCTTTCCGCCGTCTCTTCTGGAAAAGAAGACCTCAATAAAATAGTAAAAACCGCGCGGGAAAATACTCTTTTTCAAAAAAAGACCGTGCTTTTTATCGATGAAATTCACCGGTGGAATAAAGCTCAACAGGATTCACTGCTTCCGCATGTTGAAAGCGGATTAGTCACTTTGATCGGCGCAACAACAGAAAATCCATCGTTTGAGGTCATTAGCGCACTCCTTTCACGATCTCGGATCTTTGTATTAAAGAGTTTAAGCTGGGAGGAATTAAACCTCATTATCGATAAGGCGTTGACTGACAGAGAAAAAGGCATCGGGAGGTATAAGAAAAAGATTGCAAAAGAAGCCCGCGAGTTACTGGTACGACTATCAGGCGGTGACGCCCGAATAATGCTTAATGCGCTTGAGATTGCGGTAACTACCTATAAAGAAAAAAATATTTCTCCAGAAATCATGAGAGAAGTCTTTCAAACAAAGTCCTCAGGAATTTATGATAAAAAAGCAGATGAACACTACAATATCATCAGCGCCTTTATCAAATCCATGCGGGGATCAGATCCTGACGCCGCGCTCTATTACCTTATGCGAATGCTTGAGAATGGAGAAGATCCGAAGTTTATCGCCCGCCGTATGATCATACTCGCCTCAGAAGACATCGGACTTGCCGATCGGGGAGCGCTCATCCAGGCAAACGCGGCATTTGAAGCAGTAAATAAAATTGGCATGCCGGAAGCACAGCTTATTTTGGCACATATAACATTATATCTGGCAAAAGCTCCCAAATCACGGGCAGTGGTCAATGCCCTTGGGAAAGCAAAAGAAGCAGTATATGAGTTTCCGAACGAACTGATCCCGCTTCATTTGAGAAACGCTCCAACGAAACTTATGAAAGAACTTGGGTATGCAAAAGACTACAAGTGGTCTGAAAAATATGTTGGACCAAAACCGGGGCAATCATTTCTTCCTGATCGATTGAAGGGGAGGAAGTTTTATGAAGAGTAAACATCTTTTGTACTTATACGGACAAAAACACTGTTCTGTCCGTACTTTTATAATGTTTATAACACGAGTTCAAAATGGAATCCGAACAGTGAGTGATAGTATGTTCGGATATGGGA
>CAZHGF010000036.1:0-1642 GCA_964531945.1 uncultured Gammaproteobacteria bacterium
TGATTTCATAAACTTATACGAGGGGTTTCAGCTGTGATCATGGGTGATGCACTTAAGTTCTCCACGAAATATAAATTTTCAATACTTCATACTAAATAGCGAAGATAAAGAGTAGCAGAAGAAGATGGTAAGAAGGGTGTAAGAATTGACTTATGGTTCAACTGCTCAATTGTTTTATTGTTTTCGGCAGTATTTTTAAAGCGTTGAGATGGCAATGGAGCAATTGGACAGTCGAGCAATTATATGAAACTTTATCGCATAACTATGGTGATCTCTCCTTTATAAGTTCGGTTAAGAAGTTCCTTTGCTGATCCGCGGGTAATTTCCTCAAATTTTTTTGTCAGCTCCCGGCCGATTACTACCTCAAGTTCAGGAAACAGATCGTTTATCGCGGCTAGGGTAGTGATAATACGCTGCGGTGATTCATAGGCGACAATGACTACTCTCGGAAAAAGTCTTTTTAGTTCTTGAAGATTGGTTAACAGCTTTTTTAACTGAGTATATTTTTTTGGCAGAAATCCAATAAAAAATGTAGATTGGGGGTTAAATCCAGAGTAAACAAGCGCGGTCACTGCCGCGGTTGGTCCGGGTATGACGGTAAATGGTAACTGCTCAGCAATAACGGTTTTCAGAAGTAAGTAGCCAGGATCTGAAAATACCGGCATGCCGGACTCTGATATGAGCGCGATATCTTTTTCTTCCTTAATAAGGTTGATAATTTCTGGTAGTTTTTCAAACTCCTTTTCTTTATAATAAGAGATCATCCGTTGATTTTCACGGAGAGCGAGATGAAAAAGCTCATTTATTTTTGCCAAAAGAAATACCGTGGAACGGGTATCCTCAGTAAGGATGATCTCAACCTGTGAAAGTGTTTTTGCTTGACGGATTGATAAATCCTCAAGATTTCCGATTGGGGTACCGACGATATATAGCATAAGTGATTGGTGATTAGTTATTAGTGATTAGTGCAATCATCAACTTACCAATCCCTAATCACCAATAACGAATAACTTATTTTACCACTATGCATTTCGATCTCGTGTCGCTTATACAAACGGTTGGATTGCTGGGCGTCATGGCTATCGTGTTTGCAGAGTCAGGACTTCTCATCGGCTTTTTTTTGCCGGGAGACAGCTTACTTTTTACCGCGGGTTTTCTTGCGTCGCAAAACTTTTTTGATATACGGCTTTTAGCCGGAGGATGTTTTCTGGCCGCAGTAGCGGGGGATAGCGTAGGGTATGCGTTCGGTCACAAGGTCGGGAAACGATTATTTCACCGTAAAGACTCTATTTTTTTCCACAGAGACCACCTGGAAAAAGCGCGACTTTTTTATGAAAAACACGGGAAAAAGACTATCATACTCGCCCGCTTTTTACCGGTAGTGAGAACGTTTGCACCGATTGTCGCGGGAATGGGCGACATGCACTACCCTACTTTCCTGGCGTATAATGTGATCGGTGGGGCATTATGGGCTATTGGGTTGACCCTCTCAGGATTCTACTTAGGAAAATCTATTCCCGATGTCGATAAATACTTACTCCCAATCATTGCGGCAATTATTGTTCTCTCAATTCTCCCGACGGCTATTCATATTCTGAAAGACCCCAACCACCGGAAAGAAATTGCAAACGGACTGAAAAAA
>CAZHGF010000036.1:1652-4884 GCA_964531945.1 uncultured Gammaproteobacteria bacterium
AAATAAACTGCTATAATCTTCTCCTCCACTCCCGGGGTGGAGAAAGGTTAAATGCGGATGCAAGGGATAATACCCTAACCGTAAAGCGTCAAGCAATAGGCGTTCAACGAATCGTTATGTTAGCGTATATTGTAATACCGGAGAGCTTCACGGACACGCGAGTCGTCGCTTCTCCAGAGTGAAGAGCGCTGTTGAGGTGTAAGTTGCGCAATCTGGTCGAGCCTAAGTCCCTGCTTCGCATACGCTGCTGCGATTTCAGCTTTCATTCGTGCTAACTTTATGCGAGTTAGGACAGTCGGTTCTTCTTGATGAATCTCTTCCATTTTCTCTAAAAGCTCAAATGCTTTATGGAGTCTTCCAAACTGTGCTTCAGCAGCAGCCAGGGTTTCTAGAATATTGAGATAATCGTTGCTAAATAAATCTTTGAAGATAACATCATTACCTCCCTGTAAAATCCTAACCTCATGGTGACCTATATCAAACGCCCGCTCAGGATTATGTCCCAAATTAAACAAGGCTCGTGCATACTCAACAATTGCGTTAATGCGATTTTCACCATACCGAGTGTAATAAAGAAACTTCTCGAGAGGATCTGAGTCGATAAGTAATCCCATTCTCATTTCCAAGCTGCGAATCCTGACAGCAATCAGAGCTACCGGCGAAGAAAACGCGTGAGAACCCATTTTACCGAGCTCCTCTAACGCTTTTTCTATTGCTGTTTGAGCCATTCCAGGCCTGTTTCCGAGAAAGTCCTGCTGTGCACAGTGAAACAATGCCTCAACTACTCCGCTTGTTGATGAAAATCCAAGTCTTGCACCGCTTGATGTTGTTCTATCAAATAAATCAATCGCCTTTTGGGTATCTCCACAAGTTCCATACGCTTTCATCAACGCGACTCCTCCATCGGTGAAAGTTCCACCGCGCGCTTTCTTATGAGTAAATCCAGTATGAGCTCTTAGCAAATATTCCTGAGGATATTCACCGGTTGCTTTAAAGTGAGCTTCAGCCAACTCAGCCCATGGTTCTACCACTCTTCCGCCTAATTTCTCACGCACTACGATGGCGTCTCGTACTTTATTCAATTCAGGTATTCCATCTCTTCCTTTTACCACCGCGAGATCGAGATAAAATTTATGAGAAGTAATTAACCAAGGCGAAGTTCGCACTATTTTGTCCACCGCATCAAGATTTCCGGCATCACGCGCCATCTTAGCTGCCATCTGGTAGCGTGAAGGAAAATCGATACCTTCAGGTGGTTTGTAATCCAAAAGTGCCCGGACAAGTTCGTAGTTTGATCTGCCTCCGCGGACAAAGGCTGCGTTAATAGCAAGTCCCGTATCCTCGGATATAAACGGTGGCTTGGCTGCTAAAAAATCAATCTCGGCAGCATTATAAAACTGTGAAGCACGATAGCGGGCAAGAAGTCTATCGGGAAGGTGAGGGTCGTCAATATGTTCGGGCATTGATTGATCATGTGACGTGACTGCATCAACTACCCGCTCAACCACATCAGCACTCCTCATAAGAGTTGCCGGACTCATGAGCGCCTTTGCAAATGCAGTAAGCGTTCTGGATTGCGCAAATCGCGCGGCTGCTAATTTCGCACTGGTTCTTCTTGAGAATCGCCAGTCAGGAATAGCAAGTGTCCTCTCGTGGTCTGCCATGGGGTATTACTCTATCAAAGTAGAGAAGGGAAGTCAATTAGTATGAAACATGAAACGTGAAGCATGAAACAAAAGAACAACCTGCCTCGCCGGCCCGCTTCGCAGCGCCTTGTCGTCGACGCAGGCGCGCCTGGCGTCGACACAGGCGCGAGGCGAGCAGGCGGGCAGAGCAAGAGAACATGAAACATGAGACATGGTACACATTGTTCTTTTGTCCTCTTGCTCTCTTGTTCTGTTGCTTCATGTTGCGTGTTTCATGATTCATGTTACATGTCCCGAACCAGTAGTTCTCATTCACGGAAAGTGGTATAATGAATACTTTATGCATTTTCAACTTTCTTCGTCATTTACTCCGACCGGTGATCAGCCGCAGGCAATCGAAAAGCTTTCCGCCGGCATCCAACACGGCCTGAAAAATCAGGTACTTCTTGGCGTGACCGGATCGGGTAAAACCTTTACGATGGCAAATCTGATTCAACGACTTAACATGCCGGCGCTTATTATCTCTCACAATAAAACACTGGCAGGTCAACTCTATCAGGAAATGCGTGATTTCTTCCCGCAAAACGGTGTTTCCTACTTCGTTTCGTACTACGACTACTATCAGCCCGAAGCCTATATTCCGACAACCGATACCTACATTGAAAAAGAAGCTGAGGTAAATGAACTCATCGATAAACTTCGCCTGCAGGCTACCACCAATATTCTCACCCGCAAAGACACGGTCGTGGTTGCTTCCGTTTCCTGTATCTATAACATCGGCTCTCCCGTTGAGTACGGGAAGTTTATTCTCACCCTTACCAAAGGTGATGTTGCCGATTGGAGTCGGATCTCTCTCCGGCTGGTAGAACTTCTGTATGATCGCTCAGAGTTTGAGTTCCAGCGAGGGACATTCAGAATCCGGGGAGACAGAATGGATATTTACCCCGCGTATGAAGACTTCGGATACCGCGTCATATCAGAAAACGGACGGCTAAAGGACATTATTGCCTTTGAACCGCTGACCGGTAAAGAAATCAGTCGCGTTACCGATAAACAAAACTCGATCATCATCTACCCTGCCAAACACTACCTTACCGATCCGGTGCTGTTTCAAAATGCCGAGGCACAGATTCGGGCTGATTTGGCAAAAGAGCATTCGGATCTCAAAGCGCAGGGGAAAGAACTTGAGGCGCAGCGATTATTGAAAAAGACCAACTATGATCTTGAGATGATAAAAGAGGTCGGGTATGTGAACGGCATTGAAAACTATTCCCGCTACTTTGATGGTCGAAGACCGGGAGATCCCCCCCACCCGCTGCTTGATTATTTCACAACTGCTTATGGAAAAAACTTCCTCGTGTTTATTGACGAATCGCATATGACCGTCCCGCAGATTCGCGGGATGTACAATGGTGATTATGCCCGTAAAAAAATACTTATCGACTTCGGATTCCGACTGCGAGCTGCCTATGATAACCGGCCGTTGAAGTTTGAGGAATTCTATAAAATTCCTCCCCATTTGATCTATGTTTCCGCATCTCCTGACTCATGGGAGGTGGATATGGCACAACAAGAGGTAAAGCATT
>CAZHGF010000036.1:4894-9578 GCA_964531945.1 uncultured Gammaproteobacteria bacterium
TTCAACGTTTCCCACTTCGCCAGAGCTTCGCGGGGCAGGCACCGTTCATAATGGAGTAGTTGAGCAACTGGTCCGCCCAACCGGCATTGTCGATCCTGAGATAACGATTCGTCCATCAACTCAGGAGATACCCGATCTTGTTGCGGAGATTGAGAAACGGGTCGCGAGCCAGGAGAAAGTACTCGTTACCACCCTTACCAAAAAGACAGCGGAGGATTTGACCGAGTACCTGAAGGAGAAAAAAGTCCGCGCCGCATACCTCCACTCTGATATTCATACCCTGGAGCGATCGGATGTGCTGGATAATTTGCGGAAAAATGATTTTGATGTTTTGATTGGCGTAAACCTCTTGAGGGAAGGTCTTGACCTCCCTGAAGTCACCCTTGTTACAATACTTGATGCGGATAAAGAGGGGTTTCTCAGATCACGCACCTCCCTCATCCAGACCATGGGACGGGCTGCGAGAAATGTCTCGGGAGCAGTCATCATTTACGCCGATCAAATCACAAAATCAATTCGCGCCGCGGTTTCGGAGATTGAGCGACGTCGCGAGTACCAATTGGAATACAATAAGAAACATAAAATAATTCCGCGAACTATTTTAAAACCAATAAGAGAAAAAATTGCAGAACAGGAAGAATTAATCGCGTCGTACAGCGCTCCCCAATCAGAGATCCAATCAGATTACTTATCCAATTTAAAGTCTGAGTCACTGACTCCCTATGACAGAAAGAAAATTGTAAAAAAGTTAGAGCGGGAGATGAAGAAACAGGCAGAAGATCTCAACTTTGAACTTGCGATTGAGATTCGGGATAAGGTGAAGGAGCTGAAAGATAGTTGATCTCAGATGACAGATTTCAGATGTCAAAAAAAACATTCATCTGTCATCAGACATCTGTGATCTGATATCTATTATTGTTATGTTAGACCAAATAAAAATCCGTGGGGCGAAGCAACACAATTTACAGAATATCAATCTTGATATTCCAAAAAATAAGTTTATCGTATTCACCGGAGTATCGGGATCCGGTAAATCATCGCTTGCGTTTGATACCATCTATGCTGAAGGGCAACGACGGTATGTCGAGTCATTGTCTGCCTATGCGCGGCAGTTTTTGGGTGTGATGGATAAACCGGATGTTGAGACGATCGAAGGACTCTCCCCTTCAATCTCAATCGATCAGAAAACCGTTTCCCATAATCCCCGTTCTACGGTTGGTACCATTACTGAAATTTATGACTATCTCCGTCTCCTCTTCGCCCGTATTGGTCATCCTCACTGCCCGAACTGCGGAATAGAAATCTCAAAGCTGTCGCTTGATGAGATTGTTGAAAAAGTATTAGACCGGATTGCTCGCGAGCTTAATAAAGACAAAATCAAGCCGCACCTTTTCCAGATTCTTTCTCCGATTGTACGGCAGCGGAAGGGAGAGTTCAGGGATCTTTTTGAGAACTTAAGCGGCAAAGGATTCAGCCGTGTGAGGGTGGATGGAAAAGAAATTGAGATAGCAGATGATATAGGGCTTATCAAGTCAAACAAACATGATATTTCGGTTATTACCGATAGTATTTCCCTTACCCACAAAGACTTTAAAGACAAAATATTTCAAAGTAATCTCCGCTCGCGGCTGACCACCGCTATTGAACAGAGTTTAAACTTGTCTGATGGATTAATTATCCTCAAAATAGACAAAGAAGAACATCTCTACTCAGAAAAGTTTTCCTGCCCGAATTGCAATCTCGCGCTTCCCGAGATTGAACCGCGGGTGTTCTCATTTAACTCACCCCTGGGAGCCTGTGAGAAATGTAAAGGTATCGGAACTCAGTTCAAGGTTGATCCGGAACTCGTTCTTAATAAAAAACTGAGTATTAATGAAGGCGGGATTATGCCATTTAGTAAGTTTTTCTTTACTGAGACGTGGTATACCCGACTCATCAAGCAGGTTGCTGAAGAGCATGGTGTTGACTTAAATACACCGCTTGGAAAACTGCCAAAAGACCAGCTTGATCTTCTTCTGTATGGTACTGATGATATGTATCGCGTGCCTGGCACGAATCGTCAGGGGCGACATATCGTGATTACCGAGCGTTTTGACGGAATTGTCAAAGAACTTGAGCGAAGGTACTTTGACAATACTTCTGAGTATGGCAATCAAGACACGGAAAAATATATGCGGGAAGAAGTCTGTGGCCGATGCAAAGGAAATAAACTGAAACCGGAAGTTCTCTCTATTACGATGAATAGCAAAAATATTGCGCAGATAGCGGATATGTCAGTTGCTGATCTTATCAGGTATATTCAAAAAGAACTCCTTAATACGATTAATCAGTATGAGATGCAGATCGCAAAAACTATTTTTAAAGAAATACAGATAAGGCTTACATTTTTAGATAATGTCGGATTGTCCTACCTTACTGTTTCTCGAGCTGCCAAAACACTTTCAGGAGGGGAGTTGCAGCGTATCCGGCTTGCGTCTCAGATCGGAACCGGTCTCACCGGAGTTCTTTACGTGCTTGATGAGCCATCAATCGGACTTCACCCGAAAGATGTTTCTGCTCTTATCACAACCCTTCATAATTTAAAGGAATTAGGAAACACCCTCATTATTGTCGAGCATGATCCTGAGACAATTGAGTCAGCGGATTATGTAGTAGAGCTCGGTCCCAAGGCAGGAAAACATGGCGGTAAGGTCATATTTACCGGTACCGTCAGTGAGCTAAAAAAGTCAAAAGATGCCTTGACCGGCCTTTTTCTTTCCGGGAAACGAAAGATAAAACTGAACGAAAAGAAACTCGTTATTGAACGGGGAAAAATATCACTGCGTGGCGCGAAGCAGTATAACTTAAGAAACATAAATGTCGATATTCCTCTCGGAAATCTCGTGGCGGTAACCGGAGTTTCCGGATCTGGAAAGTCAACATTAGTCGTCGAAACCCTGTATCCGGCGCTGAAGTATTACCTTGATGGATATTACCAGGACCGCATGGGTGAGCTTGATCGCGTTGAAGGTTACCACTATCTTGATCGTATTTATCTGGTTGATCAATCTCCTATCGGAAGGACTCCGCGATCCAATCCGGCTACATACGTAGGTTTCTTTGATGAGATCAGGGAACTCTATGCCCAAACGGTGGAGGCAAAAGCAAAGGGATTTCAAAAAGGGCGATTTTCTTTTAATGTTAGAGGCGGCCGGTGTGAAAAATGTCAGGGAGCAGGTCTTATCAAGATCGAGATGCAGTTTTTACCTGATGTTTATGTCATCTGTGATGTTTGTGAGGGACACCGGTACAATAAAGAGACACTGGAGGTCAAATACAAAGGGAAAACAATTTATGAGATTTTGAAAATGACTGTGGATGAGGCAATTGATTTTTTTAAAAATCATCCAGTCATCTATCAGAAATTGATATTCTTACAATCGGTTGGTTTGGGATATATTGAGCTGGGGCAGCCGGCGCCTACCTTCTCCGGCGGAGAAGCCCAGCGGATCAAACTTGCCAATGAGCTATCGAGGAAAGAGACGGGAAAAACCGTCTATATCCTCGATGAGCCGACAACGGGTTTGCACTTTTACGATATTGAAAAGTTACTGCGCGCGTTAAACGAGCTGGTAACACGGGGAAATACCGTCATTGTCATTGAGCATAATCTCGATGTCATCAAAAATTGTCAGTATATCATCGACATGGGTCCTGAGGGAGGAAACAAGGGTGGACAGATTGTGTATCAGGGTGAACTCAAGGGAATTTTAAAAGAAAAACAGTCGTATACGGGAGAGTATTTGAGGAAGCACCTTTTCTAATGTTTGCCCTTCACAGATCATGAAACATGTAACATGAATCATGAAACAAAAGAACAAGAGAGCAATAAAACATGAAAAATGAATCATGAAACCTGAAACATGAAGCAATAGAACAAGAGAACAAAAGAACAATGTGTACCATGTTTCATGTTACATGTTTCATGCTTCATGTTACATATTTCATGTTCCACGACAGATTATGTACAATAAACTATGCGAAGGTTGATTGGAAAGATTGTACTTGCTCTCTTGCTCTTTTGCTTTCTTGCTCTTTTGAAACCTGTTTCAGCCCAAGACTTCACCAATTCCTATAAAGTTGAGTATTTTCTTCAATCTAATGAAAACTCACTCCGAAGCAGGGTGGTTTTTCTGGTTACCATCACCAATCTTCGCTCCGATATCATCGTCAAGAAAATGAGCCTGACGTTTCCCAAAACCTTCGTCATCCGCAATGTGTCAGCGAACGATAATAAAGGGGCGATTAAAACAGAAGTTGTTAATGACGCGCAGAGAACTACTATTCAAATGGAGGTTCCTGATCCGGCAGTCGGTAAAGATGCAACCAATACGATCCGTCTTGAGTTTGAGCAGGAAAACTTATTTAAGGTAAACGGCAACGTCTGGGAGGTGATCCTTCCAACAACTGAGGATAAGGCAAGCACTCAGTACCAGATCACGGTACATCTTCCGCCTGATACCACTAAGAAAATATCGATCGCAAAACCAAAACCCGACCGGATTGAAGGGACAAAGATAATCTGGGATAATCCGAAAGTAAAAACTATCTACGCGGTATTTGGCGACAGGCAGTATTATGATACGAAACTGGCATACCATATTCAAAACCCGAAGATCGTACCCGTATTTACCGACGTCGCGTT
>CAZHGF010000037.1:0-9219 GCA_964531945.1 uncultured Gammaproteobacteria bacterium
ATCTTGGTGCCGGTCGTTCTTTCGGCATACTTTACCGCCTCCTCCAATATTGTTAAGTTTCTTAAACCCAAAAAATCCATCTTCATGAGGCCGAGCGCGCGCTCATCAATATTCAAGTCGAGTGAATACATATCAAATTGCGTGATGATTTTCCCCTCTTTTACCTCGCGCTGGAGTGGCACGTACTCAGTAAGATCCTTATCAGAGATGACCACTCCGGCAGCATGAACTGATGAATGGCGGGGTATTCCCTCAAGTTTTAGTGCTACATCAAGGACTTTTTTTGTTTCAGGTTCGGAGTTGTAAGCAAGTGTCAGCGCGGGGGTCTCTTCAATCGCTTTGGCAAGTGAAAGGTGGAAACCCTGTTTTGGGGGTGGAACCATTTTCGCGATTCTATCTCCCTGGGCATAAGACATACCCAGAGCGCGGACAACATCGCGTATCGCGCTCCGCGACTCCATCGTCCCGAAGGTGATAATTTGGGCGACTTTCTCTTCACCGAATTTGCCACGCACATAATGGAGCACTTCGTCACGGCGAGTATCGGCAAAATCGATATCGATATCAGGTGGAGATGGCCGCTCGGGATTTAAGAACCGTTCAAACGGCAGACTATACTCAAGCGGGTTAATATCAGTAATCCCGAGTATATACGAAACGAGTGATCCGGCGGCAGATCCTCTCCCGGGACCAACGGCAATATTCTGATCTTTTGCCCAGTTGACAAAGTCCTGGACAATGAGGAAGTAATTGTCATATCCTTTTTGGGAAATAATACCCAATTCATACTCTATGCGTTTTTTCACTTCATCCTGAGGGTCATTACTCACCCGCCCTATTCTGCGATAAACAAGATCTCTCAGATACTGTTTTGGTGTTTCTCCCTCATTGAGAGGAAATTGAGGAAGAATAAGCTTCCCGTAAGGGATCTCAACATTACACTGCTCAGCAATTTTCAGCGTATTTTCTATAGCTTCCGGTAAATCAAGAAACTGTCCTTTCATCTCATCAGGTGATTTGAAATAAAAATCCGGTACATCAATCATCGAAAGCGGTCTATTCTTTTCAAATATTGCCCGCTGTGTCTGGATACAGAGGAGAATTTCCTGCGCGTAGGCATCTTCAGAAGTAAGATAATGTACGTCGTTTGTCGCAACAAGAGGAACACCGTAATGCCGGGAAAGCGCGATGAGACTTTTATTC
Source organism: uncultured Gammaproteobacteria bacterium (assembly GCA_964531945.1). Lineage (GTDB taxonomy): Bacteria > Patescibacteriota > Microgenomatia > UBA1406 > GWC2-37-13 > CAZHGF01. The sequence continues at coordinate 1,204 of CAZHGF010000037.1, forward strand.
AATTGCTCCAACCGGTCGATGTTCGGGTGCCGTTGAATCTCAAGATAAAAATCTGATCCAAAAATAGAGAGATATTTTTCAAGTAATTTTTCAGCACTTTTCTGTTGATTTTCTGAAAGGAGTGAGGGAATCTCGCCATTCATGCAACCTGAAAGCGCTATAATGCCATTTTTATATTTCTCCAGAAGCTCAAAGTCCACGCGCGGTTTATAGTAGTACCCTTCAAGATGAGCGATACTCACAATTTTCAGTAAGTTTTTATACCCCTCAAGATTTTTCGCGAGCAGTACCAGATGATATTGATCTCTATCTTCACCCGCCTGTTTATCATTACGGGAGTTTTTGGCTTTATAGACTTCAACACCGATAATTGGCTTAACACCTATTTCTTTCGCGGCAATAAAAAACTTGAAAGCGCCATAAAGGGCGCCATGATCAGTGATGGCAACGGCCGGCATACCCATCTCCTTGGCTTTTTTCAGGACATCCTTAATCCGTGCCATTCCGTCAAGGAGCGAGTACTCGGTATGAAGGTGAAGGTGAACGAATGACATAAATTAGTATTAAGTTGGGAGTTATGAGTTCTGGGTCAAAACTCAGAACACAGACCCAAAACTATTTTAACCGTTTTAATATATACTCTCGAACGATAGTCGCATCTGCTTTTCCTTTCATCTCTTTCATTACCTTTCCTACAAGAAACATAATCGCATTGTGTTTTCCGTTTTTGTAGTCGTTGACGACTTTTTCATTTTCTTTTAATACTTGTTCAATAGTTTGGTGAAGTAAATCAATATCTGTTGTTTTCGGCGTCATCAGATCAATTGCTTTCTGAACAAACTCTTCAGGTGTTAATGTTCTTTCAATCTTTTTATTTACTAAGAAGTTCGCTATTTGTTGCTCTTCTTTTTGAATTTTTATTTGTAATTTTGATTTTTGATCTTTGATTTTTGATATTACTTGTTCGTAAAAATCTGACAATTTGATATCACGAGATATCTGTAAAGCATCCTCATACCGCACACCCAATGTCTGTGTATATTTTTGTAACTTTTGAGAAGGTAACTCCAGCAGAGAGTCTTTAATATTTTTCAAGTACTCGTCAGTAAACGTCAGGGGTGGAATATCCGGTTCGGGAAAGTAGCGGTAGTCATGCGCTTCTTCTTTTGAGCGCTGACCGACTGTGATTCCCTTTGTTTCATTATATCCGCGTGTTTCCTGCAGTGGTGTTTCTCCTTTTTCCAGAATTTCGATATGCCGCTTTACCTCATACTCAATCGCCCGACTGGCAAAATTAAATGAATTGATATTCTTGATTTCTACTTTGTAATTGGGAAGATCGGACAGGTCGAGACCTGTCCCTACCGGTTTTGTTTCACTGTCTGTGAATGGTGCCTGCCCCTCGAAGCTCTGGCGAAGTGGGGAACCGTGAACGGTGAACGCCCTGACCGATATATTCGGCTCCAACCGCATGCTTCCCTTCTCCATATCCGCGCTCGATACTCCAAGAGCGCGAACTATGGATTGCAGCTCCTCTCCAAATGCTTTTACTTCATCTGCTGTTTCAAAATCGGGTTCAGTCACAATCTCCACCAGTGGTACGCCGGAACGATTGAAGTCAACAAGAGTATCTTCACCATGATGGATAAGCTTCCCCGTATCTTCTTCAAGATGCACTCTTCGTATCTTAATCTTTCTTTCGTCATTGCGAGGAGTCCGCCAGTTGGCGGATTGCTTCTCCCGCCGAGGCGGGATCGCAATGACAAGGTAACCTTTCACGCAAAACGGTTCATCATATTGACTAATTTGATACCCTTTCGGCAGATCCGGATAAAAGTAATGTTTGCGATCGAACTTTGATACCTTGTTGATCGTACAATTAAGTGCTTGTCCTATAAGTATTGTCCATTCAACCGCTTGCAGGTTTGGAACGGGTAACGCGCCAGGCAATCCAAGACATACCGGACAGGTATGGATATTTGGTTTTTTTCCAAAATAATCAGCGCTGCACTGGCAGAACATCTTTGATTTTGTCGAAAGCTCAACATGTATTTCAAGTCCGATGACGGGCTTATATTGATTATTCATATCATGAAACATGAATCATGAAACATGTAGCATGAAACCGAGTCAGACACGGTAAAATATTTTGTGCTCCGTGCTTCATGATCCATGTTTCATGATCCATAATTTTCCACTCCCTTTTTAATCACTCCAAAAAACTCTGTCTCTTTTTCGAATTGATGAGTTAAATTAAATAACAATGATTCATCAAAAGAGTTACCGATAATTTGCATGCCTATCGGTAAATTATTTCGATCCAGTCCAACAGGAATACTGATTGAAGGAATACCCGCTACCGATGCCGGCTCGTTAAGTATATCCATCATTTCACCAAAAAAAGGGTATTTATCGAAGTCCCCAATTTTTAATGCAGTGCTCGGAGTTGTTGGTCCGATGATAACCTCGACTTCTTTAAATATCTTCTTAAAATCATCAATTATGAGCGTGCGAACTTTTTGAGCCTTCTTATAGTACGCACGGTAATATCCGTGAGAAAGGGTATATGTTCCAAGCATTATTCTTCTTTTTGCCTCTTCACCAAAATGTGCTCGGTCATTTCCGTATCGAATTCCATCATATCTTCCAAGATTTGAGGATACTTCAGCTCGTTGCACCACCGTATATACAGCAATAGCATACTTAGGTGATAACATGCTAATTTCTTTTATCGTATGCCCCTGCTTTCTAAGCACAGTAATTGCTCCATCTATTTTTTGTTTTACGTCTTCTTGGGCTTCTTCAAAATATTCTTTCGGGACACCGATTGTAAAGGTTCTTTTTTTCTTCATCTCACTCACATAATCAGGGACAGGCTCATTTGAAGAAGTGGCATCGTATGAATCTCTTCCCGCAAGAACCTTCAGTAAATATGCTGCATCTTCAATAGTTAAAGTCATCGGCCCTGGACAGTCAAGAGATGACCCCATTGCGATAAGCCCATATCGTGAGATTCTGCCGTAACTAGGTTTCAACCCGATAGTGCCAGACCATGATGCGGGGTTTCTAATTGACCCTCCGGTATCTGATCCAATGGCAGCCGGAACTAAATATGAAGAGACTGCTGCGGCTGAACCACCAGATGATCCACCGGGAACCCGAGTAGTATCCCATGGATTTTTTGTTGGGCCATAATCTGATGTTTCAGTTGATGAGCCGTGCGCCCACGCGTCCATATTTGTTTTTCCGATGAGGAACGCACCGGCATCTTCTAGTTTTTTCACAACGGTTGCGCTGTAAGGGGGTATAAAAGAGTCAAGAACTTTTGAGGACGCGGTCGTTCGAATTCCCGTCGTACAAAAGTTGTCCTTGATACCAACCGGTATTCCCTTTAATTCACCTTGACCTGCTGAATAATTTTCCTGCACTGTAAGAAACGCGTTCAGCTGAGGATTGTATTTTTTGATTCGTTTGAGAAAATAATCAAACACTTCCTTCGAAGTTACCTCTTTTTGATCAATAAGTTGTATAAGTTGTGTCAACGATTTCCCGAGTAAATCCATAGTATATCGCTGAACGCCTCGGCTTGGCGCTCAACTTACTAAAGTATTTTCTTCACCGTAAAAAATCCGTTCTTTTTATTTTTCGCGTTTTTAGTCGCTTCATCTTGTGAAAACTCCCGTTTACACTCATCCCCATCTTCAAAATATACATTTTTTACATCAACGGTGTGATGAGTTTCGATAACAGATTTCGTATCAAGCTCATTGAGATTTTTTATGTAATCAAGCGTTTCCCCGATCTGTTCCTGATATTTCTCAATTTCTCTGTCTGTCAATTGAAGCTTTGCAAGTTGCGCTAAATGAAGAATATTTTCCCGGGTCAAGTTCTTTTTTGACATGCTTCTATTATACTTTATTTTCCCCGATTTTCTATCTTCCCCTCCCGAAGATTTCAAATCCCCTTATTACTCCTTGATTAATACATCTCTTATTGAATGGATAGACCGCGCCGCCACCGTAAAAATCAGGTATCTCTTCGGTATGATCTGCCATCCAATGCGCGAATCGTGCCACGCCACATCGCTGCCACCCTCCTCTTATCGTCGTTAATCGTAAATCAACATCATTACTCCCCAACCTAGCCATTATATCTCCGGCATTAATGGCAAAATCTCGCGGAACACATCCGGTGAGGGTATGTATTACATAAAGCTTACTTATAATCTCTGCGCTAATTCCTTCATGAAGGCAAATATACGGAGAACTAAACAAAATACGTTGGAGCACTTCATGATCTTCTGGGGCTGCTCTCAACTGATAATCCAGAGCATTTTCATCAGCGGATGAACGATGATTGAAAAATTGCCGCCTTGTGTCTGTGTTTGCCCAATACTCAGGGAATGAAACACCATATGACTCAAGAAGTGCTGATTTTTTCACATTCATTTCGACATGATCTACCAAATATTCCACAGAAAAACCGGTAACCCCATTCGCCTCTCCCAACTCAAATGCTTTTGGGACAAATGGTGCTATATTTGCTTGGACCATCCTCCGGCGGAGATCTTTTAAGTTGGTAAAATCATCTCTTACTTCTTCGTTCAGTTGAGGGGTTCCTTTTGAAAGAACGAGAATGAAAGGATGAATACCGTCACCGGTTTGAGCGTCAACGCGAAAAATAGCATACCGCCAGCCTTCCTGAATATACTCAATGGTTAATCCTGAAATAGATCTATTGGCGGCAGGATTTATTTGATCTATAGTCTGTTTTACAAAGTCGGGGGAAAGTAATCGAGATACTACCTCCCTGGCTTCGTCTTCAGAAACAGTGCCAGGAGTGCGGAAATAGTTCCAGTCGCCAAATTGCACTGCTCGACTTGTATTCCACGTAAGCGGAAAAAAACCTGTTTGATGATCGCGCTGTGGAGGCCGGCGGAAACCATCATCAAGTGTCATTTCGCCATTATATCATGCTATAGGCTTATGTTCAATTCGGTAAGCAAAGCGCGTATAAACCGAGGAGGTTCATATCGGAGCAATCCTAAGAAGCAACAGCTAAGTGTCGATTTGATAAATGCGCGTGGGACAATCCATTCAAGCCCTGAGTAACAGCAGCCATCAACTCGTCTAAATTGCCTCCCTTTTCAATGTTTCCATCACCCCAGGTTATACCATGATGTTCAGAAAAACTAAATACCTGAATCGGGAGACGGGCTGTACGAATCACACTCGCCAGGTCTTCCCCGGTTCCTCCACTACCAATATTGTGTTCGCTGACAAGCGTATTGATTCCGAGATCTGCTACTATCTCAGGCATTAATCTTATCGCCTGTCCATAACAACCCAGCGGAATAACCAAGTGACCATGATCAGAAAAAACCATTTCCACTAATCTTCGAATTCCGTGATTCGTATCTACTACCAGTACTCTTGCTTGTTCTCTGTAAAGTGACATATTAGGAAGTAACGGTGATAATTACCGGTGTCTGTTCCGCAGCTTGACCCATTGGATTATCACGATATATATATTTTATTAAGTCTGTGGGTAAATTTGTTGTGTTACCCATCACATTTCTCCCCAAATCATTTGCGTCAATGATCACAATTCCTTTGAAGTTTTTTGCTTGTGTTTTCGTAAGCTTTTTCAGAATCTGTTCGTGCAGTTCTTTTGCAACTTTTTCCGGATATTTTGGCGGTAACTTCGCAGAGACATTTGAGGGATAGAGTGAGTATTCCGTCGGCCCGTCAATCGCGCCAACATTCCCGCCGGCGAGTCGATAAAATAATCCCCGTACCCCAAACATTTTTCCGATGACTGAAACCATAGAAGAAAAGAGTATCCGTGGTAACCCGACTTCATCAATCGCCAGCTGCATCGTCCATGGGCTCCCTAACCCGATTCCATAGGGAGTGCGGGTCACGGATCGTGAAAGTATTTGTGCCCAGAAACCAGGGTGAATATCCCATATGAAATATGATCTCCCCTGCGCAATCGCAACTATTTTTTCAGAAATTACGAGAAACCACTCATTATCCTTGATTTTTTGAAACTGGGACTTATGAACAAACTGAGAGAGAAAGCTTTCAACCGGCTTAATAATTTTATGCACTAACTCATCTCCCTTTTGAACAACATCGGTCTTCACTGGAAACCGGTAATACTTCTTACCTTCCACTTCTACGGTTAAACTTTTCCCAGGATTTGGTGAGAAAATTGACCGTTCTTTTACTGCCTTTTTTTCTGTCTTCAGGTCAAAAAAAATCCGCAGCCATAACTCGAGATTTAATAACCGCCAGAAGATCATTGTATCGTCATTTTTTCCCTGTATGAATTCTTCAAACGCCTTTACAACAGTCTGTTGTTTGAAATACTTTCTGCCTGCAAAACTTTCACTTAAAAAATATGAGTAAATCCGGTTCTTCATCCGCAAGAACCACTCATGCTCGGGCGTTGTAAACCCGATTTTATTTCTTCTTCTGGAAATTGAGTCAGGCAGTAAATCCGTTACCGCTCTTCTCAGAATATTCTTGTTCCATCCGTTTTCAATAATTGCGCTGTCAGGTAAAGAAAAAATATACTGAATCAGATTGATATCCAGGAACGGCACCCGTCCTTCTATCGAAAACCGCATACTGTTTTTATCCTCATACCGCAAAAGTGACGGGAGACTGTTATGGAAAATGTCCTCTATTAATCGCTGTTTTATGTTATTGCTTACCGGAGTAAATCGTTCCTGTCTATATTTTTGTACAAATTCTGAGTTAAGGAGTTGCTTTGGACGTACTGTCTTTTTGAAACCGATTTTTATTAAAAGTTTTTGAAATAAGTATTTACTTATTATATCTTTTGCTCCGATCATTTCCTTTATGAGTTTGAATACTTTCCCCTGTCTCTTAAGCTGTCTCAGATAAACAAAATAATAGGGAAAATACCCGGCCATCATTTCATCTGCTCCTTGTCCATCAAGAAGCACGGTCACATACTTATGTGCTTCCTGCATCACTTTATATTGCGCGTAGGGGCCAGTACTGATTGTCGGCTCTTCCTGAGTTTTGATGAAGTCTTCTATCTCAGCAAAAAATTCCTCTGGTTTGGGATATGTTTTATGACTTTTCACATTTTTTGTCTGCTTGAGAAGCTCGTCGGTATACTGTTCCTCATTGTTTGGGGAATTCGGAAATACGGCAGAAAATGTATTTTGAGTCTTCCCTACTGATTCTGCTTCTTTTACTTTTTCATGTATCAGCTTATTGACCACCTCGACAACGGTTGACGAATCGAGTCCACCTGAGAGACATGTCCCTACCGGCACTTCTGAGATGAGACGAAGTCTGATAGCTTCGATGAGTTTGTCACGAAATTCTCCTGCTTGTTGACTTGTCGCTCTCTCTGGAGACTTCTCGATTTCGCTCGCTTCACTCACTTTACTCGAAGAGTGACGTAACTTATTGTTCGAGCGAAGTCGAGAACTTTCCAGTAACTCATCCCTCAACCCTGAAAAATACTTCTTTTTAATACGATCTCCGCTGACTATCATCATCTCTCCCGGCATGAGTTTATATACTCCCTTGAAAAATGTTTCTTCGGTATCATCATGTACCCGGTAGGTTAAGTAGCGGTAAATCACCCGATCATTCGGTTTTTTCTCAATAAAACTAGAGTTTATGATTGGTTTTATTTCGGAGGAGAAAATGATCCTAGATGATGGATTATGGATGATGGAAGCATCCGCGTTATCTTGCTCAATCATCAATGATCTAGGATCTATCATCGAATAATAGAGCGGCTTTATCCCAAAATGATCACGTGCAAGAATTAGCTTTTTTTCCTTCGTATCAAAAAGGGCAATCGCAAACATCCCGTTAAAGCGATTAAAACACTCAGTCCCCCATTCTTCGTATCCGTGTACGATAACCTCTGTATCAGATTTAGTTTTAAAGGTGTGTCCCGCTTTTTCAAGTTCTCCACGAAGATCCTGATAGTTATAAATTTCACCGTTAAAGGTGATAACGC
>CAZHGF010000038.1:0-4107 GCA_964531945.1 uncultured Gammaproteobacteria bacterium
CTTCAGTAACGGTATGAACACTCCCCACTGCATACTCCGGCGCTCCTCCCATGCGATTCATTTCCTGTGCCCGCGTCTTTCTATCCATCGAATACAGCTTGTCTCTGACCGGCTTAAATTTTCCATCCGCTCTATTCATCTCCTCTGACAACCCAATACTGTCTAACGTCATGGAAGTCATCGTCATGACCTCACTCCCTTCAGGAATGAGTTCCAAAACGCTCTTTCTCGCCTCTGCGCCATTACTCACTACGATCGCTTCGATTCCATTCTCCCGCAAAGCTTTTATAGTATTCTCTATGGTTTGCTCCGAAGCTAATGTATCCCATTTTGCCATAATGTATTTCCTTTCTCCTAACTTTTATGGACTAACCTCTGTATGTCGATACCAAGGTTCTTCAAATACTCCTTATCAATACAGTAGAAATGGCTTACGCCCTCTTTCCGTACTTTCAAGACGCTTGCGTCAATGAGTTTATTGAAGTGGTGAGAGAGAGTCGGTTGAGAGAGAGGAAATTTATCCAGCAGCTCCTGGCAGGAAAGTTCTTTTCCATTATGAAGAATGTGCCGGATAATATCTACCCTCGTTTCATCAGAAAGCGCCTTGAATAACTTAATAACGTCTCTCATTATAATTTAATTATGAAATATTTGAATAAATCAATTATAGTGTGGGGCGCTATTTTTGTCAAGCGGAAGAAAATATGTACCCGATCGGGTACGTTGATGCTATTTGATTATCTCTTGAATAATCCGCTATAAATAAATTGCAGGCTCATAAGAAAAATTGCGATAAGCACAACTTTTTTGAATGTTTTTTGCGCGACTTTCTCTACGATTCTTTTTCCGATGAATGAGCCTAACAGAGCGAGCGGCAAAAGAAACAGCAAATACCAGTTATATGAACTCGTCAAGAATCCCTCTCTTAAGTACGCGGGAATACGAGTCGCGTCAACAGCAATCGCGATAAAAGCGGATGTCGCGATATATTTTTCCTTTGGCAGATTAAATGATGTAAGGAATGCTCCCCGTAAAGCGCCGCCGGTTCCGATAAGCCCTGCCAAAAAACCAGATAAACTTCCCCCGAAAACGGTGCTCAAAAAAGACTCCTTAATCTTCAGATCTTCTTTATAGAAAAATGTCGCCGAGTAGAGCAAAAGAAATACTCCGAGTATGCTCTTGAGGAGATCCTGCGGGATATGCTTGACGAGAAGCGCCCCCATTAAGCTGAAAACGACACTGGGAATACCAAACTTGATGATAGTGTTCTTATCCAATCCCGATCTGAAAAAACCAACTCTGCTGAAATTTCCAAAAAGATGAAAGAACGCAACTAAAGCGAGCGCGGTCTGGAAGTTGAAAAAAAATAACGCTACGGGTAGAAGAATGGTTGATGAACCAAAACCGGCAACCGTCCCCGCTATTTCTGCGAAAAGAGCGCTCAGGAAAAAGAGGATGGCCATATACTTAGTCTAACAAAAATCCCGGACTCGATCTGGTTTATCCTGAGCAGTTCGGCCTTGCTCCCTGTGAACTTGCCGAAGGATTGCTTTGCCCCTCGAAGCTGCTCCTTTCGCCGGAGTAGCTACGGAGGCCGAGTCGGCGAAGTGGGGACTCTACCGGAACATTTTTGTCTTATAACAATTTACTCCTTGACATGAGGTTTCAACTTGTCTAATCTGGTACTGTCCAATATGTGGACCCGTATTGTAGTTTCTCTCATCTTTTTCCTTTTCGCAGGAGCTTCCGTAACTCAAGCTCAGGTCCCCCGCCGCTACTATGATTGGAGTTCAACGCTTGAGGTGACAGACAACAGCGTGCTCGGAGAAGCAACTGGGTCTGCGCAAACCCGGCAAATCAACGTGGCAAGTTACCGACAATTCAATACCTACCTATTTGGTGGCAATTTTACTCCAGCGAGTCCTTTCTATTTCGTAAAGAGAATTCAAGAGGCGGCTCAGCTCGCAGTCACATTTGACCGGAAAAGAAAAGAGGAGCTGCAGATTGCAATTGCAGGTGAACGCCTTGATGAGATTAAACAGTTGAGTAATACCACGAACTCTGGCGCGATACGTCAAGCAAGTGCAGGGTACGAGCAGATGATGGAAGATATCGTTGAGAATCTGGAGAAATCCGGACAAAATAAGAATCCTGACGAAGCGCTCATGAAACTTTTCGAAGAAGAGTCGGCAAAACATGCGATTATTTTGGAGCAATCGTACGCAAAGTTATCTGACGATATCAAGCCCGCGATGGAGGTCGCTCTTGAAAGTTCATGGGAAGGCATCGATAAAACAGCTGATCTCGCTCAGAGACCAGCGCTTCCTTCAGATGTCGTCGACAGAATTCAGGCGCTCAAGGCTCAAGGACTCATCACTGAGGAGGAAGCGAATAAGCTTATCAGCGTAAAAACTCGAACAGAAGCGCGAGAAGAGTTACGAAAGTATGTGAAAGAGGGAATTCTTCCTGAAGCAGACTTCATACGACTCAATGAAAATGTAAAAACATATTTTCCGAATGAATTCTACAAAATGCATGAGGTTAAACGATTTTACGAACTGCGCAAACTTGAGGAGCGAAAACCTGATGACGCGACACTCGAGAAAATCCAGGAGTTTGCGAAAACATATAAACAGGGAGATATTGTGCCTTCAGATATTAGACGGTATTGGGTACCGGTCATAAGACTCGAGGAGATTCAGAATACTCTTCGCCCCGATCTCATCGATCCAGAACTTATCAAAAATCGTCAGGAAGACTACCGGAAATTTAATGAGATTGTTGAACGGTTTAAACCACGACCAGAAGATTATGTTCGCGTGGCAGAATACGTCAAACAAAACCCCAATACTCCACTCCCTCCTGAGTATGAACGCATGTATGAACTTGGCAATAGGTATGGCGCGCAGTGTGGATCAGGTCAGCGGTGGGTGAATCGTGGAATCGGATCATATCTCAACGGCTTCTGTGTCAGTAACGATGTGTCAGATGAACAACTCCCCACTATTCAACCCGTCAAACAATCGTGTTCGGGATCACCGACATCTGCAAAAGGTCCGGCCAGCGTCTGTTCTGTGTTCCCTTCTGACTGTGTACCTTCTGGGTGGACCCGAACCTCAACGTGCGTTGAGGCCCCGTCACCATCTTCTCCTCAACCTGAAGGAAAGTCTATCTCTTGTCCCTCGAACGCTCATTTTGTATCAGTTTCGTTCGCCGTTGGCGGAGGATACTGTGTCCCAAATTATTCACCGGTAAACCAATCCAACGATCCAACCGCACCCGTTACACCGTGTACAAATGGATACCATCGAAACTATCCGAGGGGACCGTGTTTGCCTGATTATAATCCGAACAATTCCAATCCTCTCGTACCGTATACTCCCAACCCTGGAGATTATCCCAATCCAATATATCCACCGACACGATACTGCGGCATTGGATATCACTGGGTACCGGAACCTATAAACTTTAATGGCGGATACTGTGCACCAGACAATCCTTCCTATCAAGAATGCCCAGCAGGACAGTACAGTGGTCCCGGAGGATATTGTACTCCGCAAGCAAAAAGTACTGAAGCATCGAAATGCTTCCAATCCGGCAAATACTGGGATGGGCAAAACTGCAAAGAACAAAAGCCGACAGGATACGGGCAATCACCCGGGAACGGATTACCGCGACCGGATATGGGTAATTGTAGGACTCCGGGAGAATGTTATGATTGGTGTAAAGCAAATCCGGGGAAATGTCCCGGTTTCAGCGACAATTCTCCACGACCCCAACAGGATTCTTCTCCAAATTCATGTCAACCTCAAGCATGTTCAACCGGTTACAGCTGGGATAGGGGAACCTGCACCTGTAGGCCACCATGTTCTGCTGGTACGAGTTGGAACGGAAGTTACTGTATGAGGGACTCCTCACCATCAGGCCCGACGGGTGCTCCATCATGCTCAGCTTCCCCTGCAGGCTGCGGAGCAAGTATGACGTGGGATAGGGGAACCTGTACCTGTAAGCCGCAATGTGCTTCAGGGACTTCTTGGAACGGCAGCTATTGTATGCAGGATTCTTCTCCTCCAGGCGGGTATGGCAACTGTCAATCGGGAAAGCACT
>CAZHGF010000038.1:4117-8827 GCA_964531945.1 uncultured Gammaproteobacteria bacterium
GGAGTGCGTGTGTAAATTCAGGAGGTGATTCTGCATTCTCTCCCAGTCGTGAACAACAAGAAAGCGCCTGTCGCGCAGGTGGTGGCACCTGCGTCTCGTGGACAAATAATGCCTGCGGCTGTGAACGTACTGGCCCTCAACCCACTACTCAACCCCAACCAACCGCGACAGTAAATCCGAATGATCCTGGAGAGATGTGTCGACGCTCTGGAGGTAACTGGAATGGTTCAAGTTGTATGATGCCCACCCAAACACCAGAGCAGCAATGTTATAGTTCTGGCGGGAGGTGGGAAAACAATTCTTGCCTTGCGCCAACCCAAACCCCCGAACAACAATGTAACAGCTCGAGTGGAAGATGGGAAAACAACTCCTGCGTTATGCCCACTAAAACTCCTGAACAAATGTGTCAAAGTGGAGGCGGATCATGGAGCGGATCATCCTGTACAATGCCCACCCAAACACCTTCTGGAGGGTAACTCTCATGGAAAAAACAAGCGAGCAGTCACCTGTTATTACTCGTGGATATGTTTCTAGAGTAAGACAACTTCTTTCTAAACCTGCTGTTGTCATCGGTATTATTATTCTTGTTGCTGCCGCTTTTGTAATTTTTGCTATCACAACAGTTTTTCGTCCAGCACAAGAGCAAAACACAACCACACAAGCCTTTGATACGCACCAAAACAATTTAGGACAAACAAATAATACCAGTAATGAGTGGCCTATCCTATGGGGGCAGCCTGACCGAAACTGTAAGAATAACCCATCAGTCAGATTCACCGCCTTACCAATTGCTCTTACAGATATTAGTCTTATTGAACCAATCGGTGAGCTGCGAGAAGGTCATATAGTTCCGGGAGATCACGCCGGTATTGAGTACCAGACGTCGCCTAGCTCCAAACCGGTTAAGGTAGTGGCTCCGGCTGATGGAATTATTGTTCATGTTGAGCGGCACGCCTACACTCCACCGGCAGGCTATCCGCAAAATATCCGCCACTATCATTTCTATATGGTTCATTCCTGCACACTCTTTACGGGATACGTTCATTTGACTGAATTTACACCGGAGATTTTAGCAGCAAATCCTGCACTAAAAAATCTCGATGCTGCGGATGTCAGAGAGTATCAAAACCTTGCGGTCAATATTCCGGTCAAGGCCGGGCAACAAATTGGTACAGCGTGGACTTTTGGGCTGTTGGGTGTAGTAACGGTAGATCTTAATGTTTCCAACAAGGGCTACCTGAATCCTCAAACGTACAGATCAGAAAACTGGCGGCCGCATGCTGTTTCCTTTTTTGACTATCTAGACGATTATTTAAAATCACAAATTATGGGTAAAAACCCGAGGTCTATAGAGCCGCGCGGTGGGAAGATAGACTTTGATATTGATGGTAAGCTTGTTGGTAATTGGTTTGAGCAAGGCTCGGGAGGGTTTAGAGATGAGAGCAAAAAACCGACGCTTTGTGGTAATTTCCCTTGTCCGTATTGGAATGGGCATTTAGCCTTCGTTTACGATTTTGTAGACCCGACACAACTTAGGGTATCGGTAGGACATGATTGGGGTTTGGCTGACCACACGCCGTTTGGAGTAAAAGGGAATAATCAGGATTTTAAAAACATCGGCGTTCCTGAAGGAATGATCAAATACGAGTTGGTAGCATTAAAAGACATAAGTAAAGAAAAAGGATTTAATTCAAACAGCACATTAGTTACCATCAATGACGAGAGTAAAATTTTAGGCATATTACTGGTGCAGATGATGGAAAACCAGAAGATAAAAGTAGAAATTTTCCCAGGAAAAACAAAAGAAGAAGTAACTGATTTTACCTCGCGCGCAAAAGTGTATACACGATAAAGGATGTTAAATGCTCACTTTTTCGAACAAATTTGCTAAGACTTGTTGTTCATGAAGTATACGATACTGCTCGCTGAGCGTCTGAATTTGGACTTTGAATCCTCCCAACCTTTAAGGTTAAACTGTCTGTTGTAGTAGGCTAAAAGACTGGCTCGAGAAATGGTCACAATTTAGGACAACTGACTGGGTAAATTACTTGGAATACCCAGAGTTTACCCTCAAGCAAGCCCAGCAATTATTAAACATTCACTAACAAAGCCTATACTAACCCTTCCCAGGGTGGAAGTTCGTAATCGCCAGCTGGTTCTGTCCTAACACTTTTTTCACTGCCAGCTCTCTTGATAAAAATCACATCGAGCATACCGTCTTGTTTGAGCTTGAAAGCTACCTCACCAATATTGATCTCCGTTTGCCAGATTTTAGGATTGATAATGGTAAACTCAGCCGTTGTGCTTCCATCAACTGTCTTGCCATAGAGCGTCCAAATAGGGAACCTAATATTGATGCTGTTCAGATAATCTCGGATGGCTTCATAATCGATATTCTCTTTGGAAAGCAACTCAACCGCCAAGACATATTCATCAGAATACTTTTGTATATCGTTAGCTTTTGTCCTTTTTAACTGATCCAGCAAAGTCTCATTCCGATTAGCACGATAGCTGGTAATTTCCAGGGTTGTTATATCAAGCTGCCCCTTTTTCTCTAGAGACTGCTGCATAAGATAGGCATCGGGAGGATCTTTTAGGGGAAGTTGGATATAGGCTGGTTTCTTTGTCCTCTGGGAAATCACCAATGTAGTGACAGCAGCAATCCGAGCTTCTCTCACAGGTTTATATTTACCTTCTTTTTCAATTGCTTCTTGCCCGATTTGTTTTGCCAGTCTACCCAAATGTTTATAAACATTGTAGGGAGAGTGCCAGATATTACCCGTTCTTCTGATTTCCATCTTGTTTTTGTTCCTTAACCGAAATCTTAGTATTGGCTATCAGTAGGCAGAAAATGTGTAATACTGCCGTAGAATAGATCGGATTGGCGTGTTTCTTCTTAAAGAAGCCATGGGCGATATTGTTGCGCAAATTGAATCCACGATAGTCTTCCATCACCCAGGAGATATAGCGATAAACTAACTCGGAGACATAGGGTTTAAGCTCGGTTAAAACTGAGCCAAGAGTTTTTTCTCTAAATGCGCCTGCTTCGGGAATGGTTGTTTGACCACCAAAGACGGCAAGTAAGTGCCGTAGAAAATCTTCCAGCTGAAGGGTTAATACATAAACAGCATGAAAGTGATCTCCCTTAAAATAAGAGTTTAATCCTTCCAGCACTGTCTCATAAGTGTCTTTATCGACAACTTCGAGCTTAGCGAAAAACTTCTGAAAATCCGTCAGTAATACCTTGTTTTCTTTTATCAGCTCAGCTAAAAACCCAGTGAGCCAATTTAACGCCAGTTCGCCCTCAATTCTGAAGTTATCCATGACATGGTCTTCAAATTCCTGTTCAGGGGTCTGAGGAGCGCTGATCGGGTATTTTGTTCCGTAAGTTACCTTCTTTGCCATATGCATAAAAACAAACTTTTTACTATGCTCTTTGGTCATTTCAACCGCGTGATTCCAGTTGGGAAAGAAAGTAGGAACTGTTCCCATCCTCTCTGGCACCCACTCGCCAGTGCCAAGACTTGTTTTAATCCGTTCAATATCCTTAGGGTCGATATTGATAGTTGAAGAAAAAACCTTGAACTCCTGATTGTCTATTGCCTGTTTAGTAGCAGCTTTTACCTCGGCTACCAGCTCGTTTACTTTCTGTTTATTGCCCATTTTCGAGTAATGCTGGATTGCTTCTTGTAAGAAATGCACTTTAACTATCCCGCTACCAGATTTTGCTTCTGCCTCGTCAATAAACGATTGTCCAACTTCATCTTGAATCGCCACTTGTTTCCCAGTTGTAGGATCAAGTAATTTCGTTAACCCAGCTTTTAAGTTGAGGAAGTGGCGTTGAAGGTGGAAGTTTTGATCAGAATGATAATTGGCAACAGCAGCCTCACATAAAACAATATAATCCTCAATCTGCTTCTGGGAAAAGAAGGTTGGTAAGACTAACACCAACTCGAACATTTCAATCAGCCAACGATAGTTACCAGTTTGAGCTGTCTTATTTATTTGATCTACAAGTTTAACCACTACTTTGTCAGTCAGCGATTTATCGGTCTGCTTACCTTCCAGGATTAACGACAACTCAACTGCCCGCTGCAAACCATCTAATCTCTCAATGATTGCATCCTCATGTTGGTAGACATCAACTGTTAAAAGATATTGTTCTATCGCGTCAATAGCAAACAGGTGTTTCTGTTTTGATTTGGACTTCTCCCACAAAAAGTCGAGATAGCGTGCCTTAAAAATTGGGCTTTGACTCTCCTTTGCCCGTTTTTCAAAGTAAGCCATCGTTTCAGGAGGGAAAGCATTAGGATCTGGGAAAATACTACCGTTGGTGAAAGTAGCCATTGGCTTAAACCGTTCTGTTTTCAAACCGTCATTCTCGAACTTGTTTTTTGTCATCAACCGAAACAAAAGAAATTCCCATTCAAGCTGGGTCTTCTGGACAAGACTTAAGTCATCTTTTTTTCCTTCTAAGGCCTTACGAAAAGCATCGGCAATCTCAAAGTCGTATTTGATTGCCGTGGATTGACTTTCTACCTGAGTAATCAACTGATCAAACTCTGATTTTTTCATTTAATCTTCCCATTTATAAAATCTTTAGCTCTGGTGTCTAACCAAACAATGCACTTAGCCAAGTCAAACACTGTTGTAATAAACTGCGTTTTAGTTAAACCAGCAACAAAACCCCAAGCCTCAATTTTCTTTCTT
>CAZHGF010000039.1:0-2026 GCA_964531945.1 uncultured Gammaproteobacteria bacterium
GAGATAGGTGCTATTTCTCCATCGGCGATACCACTTGAAAGTAATTTCCATCGGGATCCGCCAGTGTTGAAATCCACATATCGGGTTCTTCTCCTGGATGATATGGCTCCTGGACCGGAGTCGCCCCTCCGTCTTGTAGCCGTTTAAACTCTCCCGATACATCATCTGTCTCTAAATTAAACATCATACGCTCTGGGTTCTTATTCTTTCCTTTTACTTTATCATGAGGACCCACTGTAAACATTCCATCACCCACTACCCATCCGTGAAAATCGCCACCTGACCATTCAGGATCCTTTTGAAATACTTTCGTATAAAACTCAACGAGTTTCGCGGGATTTTCTGAAAAAAGAATAACAGAGTTTAAGTTCAACATATATCTTCACCTCCTTCCATAATAAACACCCTACCAGATGAATATGAGAATGTTGTAAGAAAACACTTTCACGCCAAGTGTTATACTTCTTCTTACACTCCTTTTGCGTTCTCCTTACCATCACTATATAAACTTACTCTAAGCTAGGTTCGATGAAAACTCATAAAGCTCATAATTTTCTTAAAAACCATCTTGCCGCACTTCTTTTCTCATTCATTGTCATCTTTACCATACTTTCTGCTGGAACGTATTTTTTTTATGGTTCTGATCTTCAGAGCACAGAGCAGATTATGAATAAAAATAATACCGGAATTACACTTCTTGATAGACGGGGACATCCTTTTTTTACTTTCTATGAAGCCAAACGCTCATCATATGTCCCCCTTAACCACGTACCGAAATATTTTCAGCAGGCACTCATAGTTGCAGAAGATAAAGAATTCTATAAGCATCAGGGCTTTTCTCTTCGGGGCATTACACGATCTATTGTTTTTAATGTTGAGAAAAAAAATGTTCTTTACGGAGGATCGACAATAACACAGCAGTTGGTAAAAAACGCGCTGCTTTCTCCGCGAAAGAGTTTCCTGCGAAAAGCTCAAGAAATACTTTTATCATATGAGGTTGAACGACGATACGCAAAAGGTGAAATACTAACGATGTATGTGAATTCAGCCTATTTTGGCTCAGGAGCATTTGGTATCGAAGCTGCAGCTCAGGTTTACTTTGGAAAACATGCTTCAGAACTCGATCTTGCGGAATCAAGTTTCTTAGTTGGACTGTTACCGGCTCCAACGGCACTTTCTCCCTTCACCGGCAGTTTTGAAAAGGCAAAAGAACGACAACGCTCTATTTTAGAGCAGATGAGAAAAGCAGATAATATCACTCAAGAAGACTTAGTAACAGCACAAAATAAGGTTCTTATCTTTAAGAAAGAGCAGGATATCGTAAACTCAATTGCGCCGCATTTCGCTCTCATGGTAAAAGATGAATTGGTGAAAAAATACGGAGAAGAACGACTGGTACGATCAGGATTTACTGTTAAAACAAGCCTTGATCTTGAGTGGCAGCGATATGGTGAACTTATTGTAGAAGAACAATTATCACAGCTTGAAAGAAACAATGCTTCAAATGCAGCGGTAGTGGTTATTGATCCGAAAACGGGAGAAATCCGGAGTCTCGTAGGGAGTAAAAACTGGTATGATGGATCCTTTGGAAAAGTTAACCTTGCAACAACCCCCCGACAACCCGGGTCATCATTTAAACCAATTATTTACGCCGCCGCATTTGAAAAAGGGGTTATAACGCCCGCAACGTTCTTGCGCGATGTGTCAACACGTTTTGCAGATAATTACCAACCACAAAACTATGACCGCCGGTTCCGCGGACTGGTACTTCCTCGCAGAGCTCTCGCCAATTCGCTCAATGTTCCGGCAGTTGACGTACTATCACGACTTGGAATCGATAACGCGTTATCGATGGCGAAACGCATGGGAATAACATCGCTAAACGACTCCTACTACGGATTATCATTCGCATTAGGATCTTCAGAAGTATCGCTCCTTGAGTTAACGAACGCCTATGCTGTCTTTGCAAATGAAGGAGTAGGGAATAAGCACGCCATGGTACTGGAAATCAAAGATAAACTTGGCA
>CAZHGF010000039.1:2036-8676 GCA_964531945.1 uncultured Gammaproteobacteria bacterium
CTACCCATACACCCCACCCGTCACGAGTGATAGAACCAGAGATTGCTTTTCTCATTTCTTCAATTCTCTCTGACAACGGAGCCCGTGCGGAGATATTTGGAAATGCGCTCAACATTTCTCAACCCGCAGCGGTCAAAACGGGTACGACTGACCGTTACCAAGATGCATGGACCATTGGATACACACCAAGCGTAGTTATAGGGGTATGGGTCGGAAATAATGACAATGAATCAATGGATCAGGTCGCTGGATCACTGGGTGCTGCACCGATATGGCGGTTCTTAATGGAATATTATCTAAAAAATACGGTAATTGAGGCTTTTAAACCACCAAAAACAATTATTCACGCAAGCGTTTGCTACAATACAGGAGAAACTGCTCCCTCATCAGCAATGGCAGAGTATTTTGTAGAAGGGGATCAACCCGACATTCCCTGTACTCCTACACATTCTGCAGCAGCCTTAACACCATTACCTCCCCAATAATATGACAATTTCCTGTAATTCGTTTAGGAAGAATTGACCTTATTAAAAAGGTAGCGGACGCCGACAACAAAGAAAAAACTTAAGAAAAAAACGGCCATACCTTATTGTAAAGATTTGGTAAGAATAAGTCAAGAAAAGGAAAGAAATGTGTATAATGAATAATTCGCCATGAATACACACCGAAGTCAGGAGATTGATACCCTGCGGGGAATTTCGATGCTTGCAATGATTCTTATTCATACGAATGCTTACTTCCTCTCTTTTCCTTTTGTCCATTTTTTATGGAATAGCATGCAGTTTGCTGTACCCGTTTTTATTTTTTGCTCTGCATATCTTTTTTTTCAAAAACAAACGAGTTTAACTTTTTCCACCAGTCTTAACCATATAAAAAAAAGGGTTTCCCGTCTCCTTATACCGTATTACCTTTTACTCCCGTTCTGGTTTCTCATTATTTATTTTTCCGAACCACAAAAGATGGACAAAACGTATATTTTCCAGAACCTATTTCTTACCGGAGGAATGGATATTAACTGGCTCGTAGTCCTGTTTTTGTACTTCGCTTTCCTCATGCCCTTCATTGGGTACCTGAAAGAACGGAATGATTTTGTGCTCCTTATTTTTGCCCTGGCAAGCTCTGGAAGCAGTTTTTTCTTCCTTTTCCATACATTTCCTTATTCGTATAAGCTCATCATGTGGCTTCCCTGGTCGCTCGTTATTTTTTTTAGTCTTTTTTTTGTGATGTTTGAGAAACAGAAATGGTTTTATCCCATTACGTTAGTTACTACTGGACTCCTTTTTATCCTTACATACACTATTCAAGTCTGGGGACACCACTCACTGATCCATTATTACAATAAGTATCCGCCAAACCTTTATCATCTCTCCTATGGTCTGTTTTTTATTACGTTTTTGTTTTTTCTTGCGAAAAGGAAGGTGTTCTGGTTTGCACCGATTCAGGTTTTACTACAGTTCTTAAGCAAACACTCATACCCGCTCTACTTCATCCATTACTTCATTATTTTTATAATTACTCTCTCTATTAAATCGGTAAAATTCGGGTGGATTGATTTCTTTCTTACCGTACTTATTTTATCTATCGCAGCGCAGTCGGCATTAAATACTCTTTACAATTTTGTGTTCTCTTTGAGAAAGTCTGTTATCGCTTTTCAACATTGAAAAGTGGCCCAACAACCTGGATATTGGCAGGAGCCCGCAGGTTAAACCAGTCTTTAAATTCACTCCCCGACACTGATATACCACCCCCCGAAACAGAAGTTGTTTTTCCTGATCCGAAATCAACACCTACTGAAACATCAGTTACCTCACTCAAGGGAGATCCTCCCCGATTCTTAAGCTCTTCGCGCACCCGGTCGGGACTCCAAACCTCCTTCCCTTCAGGATGAGGTTTATCGGGTTGATATAATTTATCACGAACGCTTGAATCGCGCCGGGCAAGTTCTATGACGTTGAATATATCAGCAACTTCTGAAGGTTTCATCCACGCCGTACCCGCATACTCAGAACGCGCTCCCCAGTTACAATAAAACCAGGGAGAGGCTTTATCATATGCCCGTTCATTCAACTCAGTAAAACTTCCCGGATTGCCGCTGGCACCATCAAACTTACCGATGTTTAAGATATAACCGCCGTGAGTTGAGGCGTATTGGGTAAAACCGGGACTCCCGCCATCCATAAGCACCCACCCTTTTGTCGCGTCTACTGCCTCATTCCATCTCCCACCTTTTTCATTCGGTTGAAAAACTTGACATGCTTCGGTAGTACATATATGACCATTCCGCTGCATAGAGTTAAGCGCGTAAGTTCTTGCTGCAACGGCTTGCGCTTTTAAGGTTTCCGTTGGCCAGTCCGCAGGCACCTCGTAAATTCTCTTGGTATAATCTTCGATATTAAAAGTCCCGTGGCCATCAACATTTACCGAAGCGTTTTGATCGTAGTCTTTCTTCAAACTCAGATTTGGGTAGTATTCTCTTAGTGTCTGTTCTACATTTTGGCGCGCATCCGCTCTTCCTTTCGCACCATACTGATTGAGACCGTTCCGATGGGGCGCACCATAGGTAAAAAAACCGATGCGAGGAGAAAAACCCGGGTCTTTCCCGTTCGTCAGATCGCTTGAACATCCGCGAACCGATGTTCCTGCGGAGCGGGGAATATTGAGACTTGAAAGCTTTTGGGCAATAAGTTGCTGTTGGCGCGCATTAAGAGTGGCAATTTTTTGCTGCAGCTCCCCTTCGTACCTTTTCGCTTTAGAAACCTCACCCGCAAGGAATTGTGACTGTTTATCAACCTCCTGCTTAATTACCGTCATCTTATCTTTTTCTGACTCCAGACTTGCTTTTTTTTCTTCAAGATTTTTGATATAGAGGACTATTTTGGTAATAGTTCTCCTATCTTCCTCCTGAAGTGATTTCTGGTAAAAAAAATTCTGAAGAGAATCACTAATGTTTTCGCTTACCAATATCTGAACCACTCCAAAGCTATTTTTTGTGAGGTTTTTATAATAGGAGATTGCGCGCTGGTCAAGCAAAGTTTTCTGATAAGCGAGCGCTTCTTCACCTTCTCGCACTTCCTTTTCCTTCTTTACGATCTCCCGTTCAAGATTTGCCACTTTATTTTTAATATCACTAAGTTGGGCATTCAGTTTTGTTAGTTCTTTTTCATTGGTCGCGGTTGCTTTTTGCGATGACTCAAGCGATCTTTTCAAATCATTAAGTTGTCGGGAAATATCATCATATTCGTCTGCTCTTACCACAAATACCAGTGACACAATAAGCAGAAAAAGTACACAGAAAGTACGCAGATTCATATTACTTATTATACCGTTTCAGCATCGAAAAGATTCCTTATTCATTACCTTACCTTTGGAAAACAGGGGGTTACTTTTTTCTCCGTAAATAGATACCTCCAGCGAGTACGGAGAATGCGATCGGGAGAAGAAGACCGGGTCCGGTTTTTGGAATAGTTGTCACCGCACCGGTTCCATTGGATTGTACCGTACCACCTTTATATGAGTGATAGTCATAGGTACCGGTAGGTCCGGGCTGCGTACCAGCTGCTGCTTTGGTGGGGGTAGCGCCATTTTTCTTTGCAGTTGGTTGAGGAGTAGGTGTAGTTGTTGTTCTGTTGGCATCCCGCAGTGGCAAGAATCGTTCTCTTAAATTAAACCTTCCCGTTAGAATAACGAGTAAAACGATAACGACCACCAACCCTAAAACGAATGAAATAATTTTGTTAAAATTTTCCATTAGAGGTATTATAACATTATAGGATAGGAAGTGCAAGTGGTTTTATTCACCAGATATAAACGCCGTTTGCTATAGTAGTCTACCCTCTCGCGAGAGTTATCACACATACCCGTCTTGCCCCATGATATTTTAATATTTTACAGGCTTCCTTTATGGTGTTCCCGGTAGTAACGATATCATCGATGAGAACAAAATCTTTCCCCTTTACGGACTGTGTCTCCACAACTTCAAACGCACCACGCATATTCTGGTATTTTTGATCTCTTCGTTTCAACTGGGCTTGTGGTTGAGTACTTTTTATCCTTTTAAGGAGTGAAACTTGTTGTGATCGGGGAACAGCAGTAAGAAAAAAACCGCAGAGTAAATCTGGATAGTTAAACCCGCGCTGATTCAATCTCAGGGGGTGGAGGGGAATCGGTTGAAGGCATGAAAAACTGTCTCCTTCTTTAAAAAAGGCAAGTTTATGCAGAAACTCAGGGCGAATGACACGAAGAAGCTCATGATGTATGTCCCATGCTAACCGATACTTAATCGCTTTAATAATCTTTTTGAGAAGGTTCTCATATTGAAATATACTCATACACCCATCAATACCTAATAGGCGTTTGCAACCGCTATGTGTCAACCCTCGATAGCTTGCTTTATTACAATAGATACACCGGTCTATTTGAACGTATTTCAGTTTCTCTTCGCATGAAGTACAGAGGTAGCTCCCAGCAAATCCACAACTAGTACAAAATTTTGGGAAAAGAATGTCAAGAAACATGGTACTATTGTTGTTTTATTACGGAAAGAGTCCAATCGTTTATATACAACAAAGGTGGGTGAAATGTGAAGCGTGAAAGGGAAAGAAAGCAACAAAACGCGAGAGTAAAAGAGCGAATGATAATTGTGGGCTCTATTTAATTGTTTGATGGTTTCATGGTTAGATTGTTAAGTGGTTTAAGAACCATGCAGCCATCTAACCATATAGCTACAGCGAACCATATACATCTAACGCTTGACGCTGAACATTAAGCGCTTCGCACTTGGTGTTAAGCGGAAAATTTGTGTTGATTTTGTTTGTGAAAATGTTTATTATTTGTGGATAAGTTATCCACATAGTTAATTCATCTTTATGCTGCAGTCTTTCTGGGATGGTTATGTAAAATACGTCGAAGAAAATGGAAGAAATAATCCTATTATTCATAGCCTTTTGAAACAGCTTCATCCTGTTGAGCTAACCGACATCACCATTACTGTCCGGTGTGAAAATAATGGCGTTAAGCTTTATCTTGAAAAGAAAATACTCATTATTGAACAACTTCTGTTTGGGTACGTCAATAAAAAGATGTCGATTGTTTTTATTCTTGAAGAAAAAAAGATAGTAAAAGCAGCTCCCCTTCTCAATTTTCAACCGAGTATTGAAGATGTATTTGTAAAATCAGGACTCCATACGAAGTATCGATTTGATAATTTTGCCGTCTCTTCGACCAATCAAGTCGCCTATGCCGCGTCACAGGCGGTAAGCAGAAATCCTGGATCAGCATATAATCCACTTTTTTTATACGGGGGAGTAGGCGTCGGCAAAACCCATCTTGCCCAGGCAATAGCTCGGGTCGTCTTGGAACGGGATACGACAAAAAAAGTGTTTTTCTGCCCGGGAGATCAATTTACCAATGAACTCATCGACTCTATCCGTGAAAAGTCAACGGCAAAATTCAGAAGAAAATATCGCATGCTTGATATGATCATTGTTGACGACATTCAGTTCATCGCCGGTAAACAGACAGTGCAAGAGGAGTTTTTCCATACGTTTAATGCGGTTGTCTCCGCTGGTGGCCAGATAGCGCTCACTTCAGATCGACCTCCTGGTGAAATAAAAAACCTAGAGGACCGTCTTCGATCCCGATTTTCCGGTGGACTTATCGTCGATCTCCAATCTCCGGACTTTGAACTAAGGACAGCAATACTCCTTATCAAAGCAAAAGAAAAAGAAATTATTATTGATATGGAGGCTGCGCGAATCATCGCCGAAGAGGTGGTCGACGCGCGATCACTTGAGGGAACGCTCCTTTCGGTTTATGCAAAAACACTGGGTGTAAAAGATCGTGTTGATCTTGAAGCGGTTGAGGTATATTTTCAAAACAAAACAGAGCGAATTGTCAAAAAAACGAGTGTGACTGACATTGTTAAAGTTGTTTGTTCGTATTACAACGTAAGGCAATCTCATATAAGAAGTCCCAGCCGTACTGAACAGATAGCCCTTCCAAGGCAAATCATCATGTACCTTTTGAGAAAAGAGCTTAATATGAAGCTTGAGGAAATAGCCCGCCAATTAAAAAGGAAGGATCATACAACGGTAATTCATGGCGTCGAAAAAATAAACCATCTCATGCTCAAGGATCCGTCATTAAAACAGGAGATTGATACAATAACGCAAACACTGCACGCATCAACATAGTATCCACCCATTATGAACAGGGGGTTTCTTTAGTTTGTTTTGTCTTGAAAATCCATTCTTTTTTTTATACACTTATACCCACACTCTACTACTACTATTTTATATATGAAAATAAACGTATCGAAGGATCAACTACAAGAAAAAATAAATCTTTCTTCGCGTTTTACTTCATCAAAGCTGGCATCAGTTACTACATTGCAGGGAGTGCTCATCAAAGGAGAAAAGAAAAGAATACACTTTTACTCTACTGATCTTTCCTCATATTTTCATACGACATTTTCTACAGAGTTAGAAAAACCATTTCAAATTGTTATAGAACCAAAAAAACTTCTTGAGTTCCTGCAATTTCTACAATCAGGAAAGGTAGAGATTGAGATCAAAGAAAAACAAGTAGTAATTACTCAGGATAAAACAAAAGGGAATTTTCCTCTCATAATCGCGCAAGACTT
>CAZHGF010000040.1:0-6975 GCA_964531945.1 uncultured Gammaproteobacteria bacterium
ATCTTGACTGCGATGTTCAATCTGGACTGAAGGTATTTAAAACAGAGATTTTTAAACGTCTTCATATAATGCCCACTCCCTGGACATTTGACCTTGAGTTTTTAGTCAAAGCACGGTACGCCGGATACACCATCGGGTCAGTCGATATCCTTTTCAGGAAACGATTTTCCGGTGTCTCAAAAGTGTCAGTTTTAGTTGCGAGTATTGAGATTGGATTATCAGCGCTCAAACTGAGGTTTATTGATCCGGAAATAATACCATTTCTACCTGAGCATGCTGATAAAGAGGGAGCTGGATTTCACTTCAGGGGGCACAAATATGTAAATCATATCGAGTTTAATCTCGCTGAAAGCGCATTTTATCGTCTTTCCAAACCTCAGTTCAAGCTATTGCTCTATGGAGGTGTAATCTTTTTATTTTTCTTCATCACCCAATGGCACACAACAATAGTTGTAGTGATTGCGGTATTGATGACGCTCTATTTTACTGACCTTCTTTTTAATCTGTTTCTGATCTACCGGAGTTTTTCAAAACCTGCCGAGGTACAGATAACCGATAAAGACGTACAAAATCTTAAAGACACCAAACTGCCCAAGTACACGATTCTCTGTCCTTTATACCGCGAGTGGAAGGTGGTACCGCAGTTTATCAGCGCGATGAGTAAGATGAATTATCCCAAAGAAAAACTGCAGGTTATCCTACTTCTGGAGGAGAACGATACCGAGACAAGAGAAAAAATAAACGAGTTTGAGATTCCTCCTTACTTTGAGATAATGATTGTCCCAAACTCAATGCCGAAAACGAAACCAAAAGCACTCAACTATGGTTTGCGGAGAGCTCGTGGACGCTATGTTGTTATTTATGATGCGGAAGATATACCTGAGCCGGCTCAGCTGAAAAAAGCATATCTTGCGTTCAGGAAATTAGGAAAAAAACTCACCTGCGTTCAGTCAAAACTGAACTTTTATAACCCGAATCAAAATGTTCTCACCCGCATTTTTACTGCTGAGTACTCTCTCTGGTTTGACCTCGTGTTAACGGGACTTGACTCGATTAATGCTCCTATTCCCCTGGGAGGCACATCAAATCATTTTAGAACACGCGACCTGAAAAAGATACAGGGTTGGGACGCGTTTAATGTGACAGAAGACTGTGATCTGGGTATGAGACTGGCCAAGCTCGGGTTTAAGACTGCCATGCTGAACTCAGTGACTTTGGAAGAAGCCAATAGCGGCGCTATTAACTGGTTTTTTCAGAGAACCAGATGGATTAAAGGGTATATTCAAACCTATCTGGTACACTCCCGCAACCCCTTCGCGTTTCTGCGGTTACTTCCAAAACCGCATATTATTACATTCAATCTGGTAATCGGCGGCAAGATACTCTCTCTTTTTGTCAATCCCCTCATGTGGTTTCTCACGTTTCTTTACTTTGCATTTCGCCCGATGTTGGGTACTTTTATTGAGTCATTCTTTCCCGCTCCAGTGTTTTATATCGGTGTTATATCTTTTATCGTCGGGAACTTTCTCTATCTTTACTATTACATGATAGCCTGTGCAAAAAAGGGCGAATATAAACTGATAAAGTATGCTTTTCTTGTTCCGTTTTATTGGTTAGGGATGAGTATCGCGGCATTTTCATCACTTATGAAAATAATTACAGAGCCCTATTACTGGTCAAAAACAAAGCATGGTATGCACCTTGATAGTAGATTTGTCATTACTCAGGTGCAAAAGGCAATCGGAAGAGAACTTGTTGACCTTCGACCACGACAAGCAGGACTAAGCGCTTAAGCGAATGTAAGTATATGAAAAGGCAAATGCGTGCTTTAATACCGTTATACCATCACTACCGGAACAAAATAATCGGTCACATCATAAAATATGAGATCCTCGTCATCGTTGGCTTAAGTCTTATTCTTAGCGTAACTGCAATTATTTACTACTTCAACAAAGGAGCGATTGTAAGTTATGGAGACGCCGAGTCACACCTTAATATCGCCAAACGGGTGGTCCATAGCATAACTCCCGGGATGGCTCAGCTTGGAGGAATATGGCTACCGTTACCGCATATGTTTATGATCCCGTTTGTGTATTTTGACGGACTGTGGCGTTCGGGTATTGCCGGGTCGATTGTCTCTTCAGCTTCTTACGTTGCTACGACATTATTTGTTTATAAGACCGTATATTTATTTACAAAGCACCGTATTGCGTCATTTCTTGCTGCTTCCGTTTTTGCGACGAACCCCAATATTCTCTATATGCAGACGACACCGATGACAGAATTACCGCTGATTGCTTTTTTCACCCTTTCCAGCTACTTTTTTTTCAGATTTCTTTATGAGGGAAGTATCAAGTGGTTACTGCTGGCAAGCTTTTTTGGATTCTGTGCAAGTTTGACACGATATGAAGGATGGTTTCTTGTCGGGGTCGAAGCACTCCTTATCATTGCCTACTATGCGGGTAAAAAGGAACAGTACCATATCTTAGAAGGGGGGTTCATTTTATTCTCAACGCTTGCGTTTTTTGGTATCTTTCTCTGGCTATTATGGGATTTATTGATCTTGGGAGACCCACTCTATTTTACCAACAGCCCATTTTCAGCCAAGTCACAGCAGCAGGGTTGGCTTGCCAAAGGACAGCTACCGGCCTATCATGATCCCCCTTTAGCATTCCTATACTATGCGATAACAACTCTGAATAATACCGGTATCATTATCGTAGCGCTTGCGGTTTTGGGTATTGCTCTTTTTCTGTTTCTTGAAGGGGGAAAGAAACGGTATCTGATCCCGCTCATTCTCATTACTCCTTTTATCTTCTATGTACTTACGCTCTACGCAGGTCAGTCGATCATATTTACCCCCGAGCTGACACCCGAGAGCTATCAATGGCAGATTTTCAACGTGCGGTATGGACTTATGATGGTGGCGCCTATTGCGCTTTTAAGTGGTTATTTGATGGGGAAAAGCAAGGTAGTAATACAGGGAGTTATCGGCCTTTTTATTATTTTTCAGGTCGCGTATTACTGTCTGCCGGGCACCCGCGTTATAACGTATGAAGATGGAACGACGGGATTATCAGCGTCAAAAAGGCCTGACGCGGAAGGTTGGCTGAGTAAAAACTATGATCGTGGCCTCATACTTATGGATGATTATGCACGGACTATGAGTATTATCAGGAGTGGAATTCCTATGCAGCGGTTTATCTATATTGGTAATAAACCCTACTGGGATGAGTCACTCCGTGAGCCGGAAAAACATGCCCGATGGATTATCATACAAAAAGATGACGCACTATGGCGGGAGATTTACGATCAACCGGAAAAACAAGGTAGACTCTTTAAGTATTTTGAAAAAGCCTACACCTCTCCGGAGATTTTGGTGTTTAAACGGAATGATACAATGGCGCAACAATAATCTTTGTGACAAACCCTCTTAGTGTATAATCTCCATAGCCATGAGCGAACGAACGAAAGATCGTGCGCCGGTTCATGATCTATTTCCTATCAGTAAAAGAGCTGCCTGTCTTGCTGCCGGACGGTTAGTAGCTCCGTTCTTAAAAGGGAATGATTTACCGTACGAGTCCGCAAAAAGATTTGTGAAGAGCACAGATCGACCGGTATTTGATCATTTACATGATATCGGGCGGTCACTTAAGGAAGGTTACCGGCCAAAAACCCGATTCATGATACTAGGTGGTTTATATACCTATGGCGCGCTTCGTTTACATACAAAAATAGAGGGTAGTAGTTTGCCGCCAGTTTCCCCCGCGCTTGTAAACACTGTTCACACAGAGTTTAGCGGACTCCATGAGCGAAGACATTTTCAGAAGTCGTACATACAGTTTGAACTTATTCCTGATATTGAGTGTTTCAAAGAAAGAGAGTCCGGACTCATGGGTCCTGTTTATGAAATGCTATCTACCATATCACCACGAGCTGCTTCAGCTTTTGTGGTGGGCGCGTATCTTACCTATAAACTATTTCAAGCTGCTGTAGAGGTTAAAAAAATGAGAGCGATGCTCGCTATTCCGGTGAGGTAATTGACAATCATGAAATTTATCCTCCACAACTTTTCGTGCGGAGCCAACGGGACTTGAACCCGCAACCTTTGCCGTGACAGGGCAACGCTCTAACCAAATTGAGCTATGACTCCTCTTTAGTGACCAGAAAGAATCTTTACCCATAACTAATTACCAAATAACCAATCACTAATTTCTTATACTATTCTACCAAACAATCTCCCCTTTTTGTACTCCAGTATCCTGACTGTTTTGATATCTCCAGCGGAGACTGATGCTGCTTTTACTATGACCGGTATCTGATTGGTGAGCAGCGCCTCTCTCATTCCTTCATATTCTTTTTCAAGAACGAGTGCCGGAAACGTCTCACCGATATGTCTGCGTAAGAATGCGGTATATTTTTTCTTACTCAGATCCAAAAGCGCTTGTGCCCGCTTCTGTTTTTCTTCTGATGGTGGCTCAGTTAGTCGTTTACTCAAGTAATACGCCGCGGTATGTTGACGTTTTGAGAAGCGAAAAACATGAAATTTTACAACAGGCGAGTTTTTGAGAAACTCAAACGTATCGATGAAGTCTTTATTTGTCTCTTCCAAAAATCCCACAATAACATCAGTGGCAATAAAAATGTAAGGCTTGAGAGAGCCTAAAGTAGCAAGCTTCTCGACAAACTCCTCCCGAGTGTATCCCCGTTTCATGAGTTGCAGCATCTTATTCGATCCGCTCTGGAGGGGAATATGGAAAAAGTTGACGATGCGCTCGTTACCTGGATACTTCGCATAGAGATCAAAAAATTCCTGATTCACGCTCCAGGGGTGTATGGACCCAAAGCTGAGGCGCGGGATTTTTGTATTATCGAGTACCTCTTTCAACAGATCAACAAATTTTTCTCTGGTATCGTATCCGTATGCCTCAGTATTTATTGATGAAAGGATAAGTTCATTAATGTGATCCTCGTAGAGTTGCGCTCTTTTTACGATCTGAGGCCCGGGAACCGACTTGGGAAGCCCGCGTAGGTATGGAACGATACAATAGGTACAGTATCGCTGACAGCCATCCTGAGTTTTGAGGATAAGGCGTTTGGAGCGGAGGTATTTATCAATTGACAGGGACAGGTCGCGACCTGTCCGTACAGAATTTCGGGAAAAACGTTTGCTAATAATCGTTGCCAGATACTCCTTATTCTGATTATCCACCAGTAAGTCAACCTCCGGTACCTCTGTTTTCGTTTTTATCCAGTTCGTTGCGGCGCAGCCGGTAACTACTATTTTCGCTTTCGGATATTTGCGCCTGGTTTGGTAAATGAGCTGCCGCGCTTCCCGCTCCGCCTTGTGGGTAACCGAGCAGGTGTTGATGATATAGAGTGCGGGATCGGCGTAATGAAAGGTGTATCCGAGCTGCACAAGTTGACGGTCCAACTCCTCCTTTTCAGCCTGGTTTACGCGGCAACCGAAACTATGGCTATAAAACGTCATCATACTCCATTCTATACCACTATACTCCAATTTTTAGTGGCATATACCCTTTTCATTTTGTGAGCCAAGGGGTATATCATAAAACAACGGCTAAATGAGGCTAAAACAGAGATATTTTACCCTCTTGACAGACCTATAAAAAAGTGCTATAATGCTTTCTAGATCCTAAGGTTTTTCAACATTCGTTCGAAAAGCTTTAGGATTTTTTTATGAGAAAACTAATGGGATTGCTCTTAATTCTAACTTTCTTTACGGTTGCCGAAGTTCCAGTGCAGGCCGCTTCTGTTGCTGGAAACTCAGCTGAGCTCATATCCTCTAATAATATGAGAGCTGATAACCTATCGCCTCAAAAGGCATATTATATTAAACGGAAAGCTATTAAAGCGGTGATGGACAGGTACAACTCACCGATGGCAGAGTCTCTCGAAGGGTTCATGAATACCTGTGTGAAATACGACTTGAACTGTTATCTGTTGCCTTCTATCGCTGTTCTTGAGTCAACATTTGGTAAGTTTATTTATCCAAACTCCTATAACGCGTTTGGATGGGGTGGTGGGTATATCATGTTTAAGAGCTGGGATGAGGGTATCGATGCGGTGGGTAAAGGATTACGTGAGAACTACATCAATAAAGGTGCTGCTTCTATTGAGCAGATCGGTAAAATTTACTCTGAAAGCCCTACCTGGTCTCCCCGTATTCGCATCATTCAATCTCAGTTTGAGAAGGAAGAAGCGAAGATTCAATTGTATTTTGAGAATGATGCGGTACAATTATAATCACGTTATACAAGGCTTAGCGCCAAGCGCTTAAGCGCTAAACCGTATTTATGCACAAGCACTCTCTCAATAAACTTCCCAAAAGCACGGTTGAGATAAACGTATCAGTACCCTGGGATGTTATTCAAAAACAGTACTCCTCTTCATTTGAGGACCTTCAGAAAGAATTGACAGTCGAGGGGTTCAGAAAGGGGAAGGCCCCGAAAGCAATCGCCGAAAAGCACATCAAGCGGGAAGATGTCTATCAGGATGTCATCCGCAGACTGCTTCCAGAAGTCTACGATAAAATCGTCAAACAGGAAAATCTCAAACCCATAATTTCTCCAAAAGTCGATCTCGTGAAAGCGAAAGAAAATGAAGAGTGGGAGTTTAAGATTACCGTGGCTGAAAAGCCGGCCATTGACCTCGGTGAATATAAAAAGAAAATTCATGACGCGGTCCTGGAGGCAAAAAAATCCGACATATGGGTACCGGGAAAGAATAAAGAGGGCGAGACGAAAAGCGAAGAAGCAAAAAAACAGCAGGCTATCAACGCGGCACTTACTGCTCTTATAAAAGAAGTCAAATGTGAGATCTCTGAGCTTGTTCTTGAAGAGGAGTTAAACCATCGTTTAAGCCGGTTAGTGGACGACATTCAACGGATGGGTTTGACCGTTGATTCATATTTGAAGACAAAGGAACTTACTATGGAACAACTGCGCCAAAGAT
>CAZHGF010000040.1:6985-8613 GCA_964531945.1 uncultured Gammaproteobacteria bacterium
GATAGAGGATACCTACAGGCTTGAGTTTATACTCTCCGAGATTGCCGAAAAAGAAAATATAGTCGTTGACGATAAGGAACTTCAGAAGCTTTTCGAGGGTATAAGAGACGAAAAAGAACGAAAAAGCGCGGAAGGCAATTCCTACTTCTACGCATCCCTCCTGAGGAAGCAAAAGACGCTTGATTACTTAGCCAACGTATAGTAAAATAGGGGCATGAATACCAAAAGCCCCACTCAGGGCAAAAAGACGCCTACATACACCCAAAAAAACACGGCCGAAACACTGCATGATTTTGGAACTTCAATGGCCGGAAACACCGCAAGACAGCTTGGTGATCTTGCCGGAGGCGTTGGGAGCGGATTTTTAGACCAGATGTTTGGTGCTTATCCTCCTGATGAGAAGACAAGCCAAGAAGCAATCTGGAAAGATAAAATGCAGGAACAGCTACCTCCGCAAAAGAAAAAAGAAGCGAACGTCTTCAACTTCTCCCAATACCATGAGAAAGAGATAGTCGGCCGAAAGGTAGTTCAACTCCAGGAGCAGATTAAAGACGCAGTAAATGTTATTAAGCATGATTCATCTGACCTCGTAAAAGAAGCGGAAAAACTTTCTCTGGAACCTATTGCTGAAAAGCCGGGGATATACCACGAGCGACTGCTTGAGGTTATCTTGAGTTTGCTAAAAGCACTCCGCCTCAAAATCGGTGAGTCAAAAACCTGGATGCAGGCGCTTATTTCTAAAAAAGCAAAGCGCGGATCTCTCTTTGCCAAACGTTCAAAAGAAAAAGGCTCACAATACTTCCTTTCTGAAGAAATGAAAACTACTCGATCTGTGCAGTGAAGTTAGACACTTGATGATAGATGTCTGATCTCAGATTCCAGATTTCAGGTCATCAGGCATCCGACATCTGTCATCAGACATTTGACCTCACTCCAGCCACCCCAACACGGTATTTACTCCCTTTGCCCAGCTGCCTTGTGATGGAGGAGTATATTTTTCCATAATTGTTGATGTGGTGAGAAGGCCTTTGTCAATGTATTCTTTTTTAATTCCCCGCCCCACCGTATCGATTGCTTCTTCATAGGAATCAAATCTCGTGACCAGGTCGCCATAGATCCCCCATCCCCAGCAGTTATGGGAGTTCTCCGGGATAAACTTACAGAGCGTTGACTCCTGCATCGCAATTGCGGGAAGCAACCGGTAATCAAACTGGTACTTATCAGATACCGTCACAATATAGTCTGCGTAGTCATAGAGCGCTGAGTTATA
This sequence comes from uncultured Gammaproteobacteria bacterium, assembly GCA_964531945.1. Classification (GTDB taxonomy): domain Bacteria; phylum Patescibacteriota; class Microgenomatia; order UBA1406; family GWC2-37-13; genus CAZHGF01. Next base: position 8,256 of record CAZHGF010000040.1, read on the forward strand.
TTTTCTGAAAAAATGCTTGAGATTTTTTGATCTCCCGTCACCGGCTACTACTCTGGTTTCATAGGATCCGGCGACGAATGGCGCTGAGGAATACTCAAACTGATTCTGTGGATCACTGCTGTCACTATTTTCCTCTATTTCGTTTAAGATGTGATTAGTAGCTTCCACCCGGCGGACTTTGTAGAAAAGTCTGATAGCAGCGTAGAGATTGACGAAAAGTACGAGGATGAATAAAAAAACATAGAACGAAAACTTTTTCGCCATAGATTTACTATAAGAAAAATGCAGTAGATTGTCAAACTTCCGATATCTCCCCGTAAATATCCGACACTAAGGTTGTTCTAACGGTGGTCTCATT
>CAZHGF010000041.1:0-8490 GCA_964531945.1 uncultured Gammaproteobacteria bacterium
GCGCCCAATGTTTTCAACCTGAATCGTATGAGTTGCCGATTGAACTCTATTTCTTCCGGATCTTCTACTCTTGGGTAATCATTCAAATTGGAATCAGGTTTTTCTAAGTAGGCGCGTAATGGTACTTTTCCTCCAAATTGACATATATCGATTTTTGAAGCAAATTCACGAGCTAATGCTAATCGTCTCGTATTATCTACATTGGCGCGACGTAAATCCTCATTTAAAACTGACAAAAATGTTCCGAAAACCTGGTCTCGGGATGACTCATGGTAACTGTTAAACATATCAAGATTCTTGTCAATTATCTGCTCAAATGTCTCGGGTTCTTTTTCAACCGGCTCTACGCCAAATGCATCAAGAAATAGTTTTCCAAAAGGATACTGACTAAAGCGGTACTCGATTTTTGCTCTGGGTTGCTCAAGATGAGGAATTCCGGATTCTTTTACGCGATTTATAAACTCCTGTACGTCAGTGGCGTCATATGTGTCGTTTGCTTTCAAAAAAGTACTCGCGGCATAGGAGGACAGGGCAAATAATGCATCACGACCTCCTGGTTCAAGATGCGCATCCCGTTGAGGAAGTTGAGACATCAGTTTCTTGAGAACATCAAACAGAGTGGTTTCTGTCAGCGGAATTCCGCGTCTGTTGACTCTTCCCTCCGGATTATAGGTATAATCGGCAAGAGCTTCCAAAAGAGCGCCAGGGTATGTATTTGTAAATTGTTGACGATTATTGAAAAGCTGCTCACGCATATTCTGATACACCATTCCCCGCATAAATTCATCAAGTCTATCTACCATAGCAACTACCGCCTGGGGATTCTGTATCATGTTATAGCTCCGTACTGCACTAAATTTCATCACGCTTTCATCTTGAGCACCTATAAAAAACAGATTTATGTCTTCAGGCGTATGTCCTGTTTCCTGCAATCGAGATATCACGGTTCTATGCGCAAGGTCTAGCAACTCATCTCGTAGCACGTTTTTCTCCCGCATCGGAGAGATCGCACTAGCATGGCAGGTATTAAATCCGTGCTCAAAATCACGCGGGTGGAGTTTTGGGAGAAGTTCTCGCATTTCCTCGTAGTCGAGAGTTTTCGCGAGATCGCGTAAGCGCTCAGCATGTGTTTTCTCTACCGTTCGTTTCCACAGAGCTTCATCCAGAGCCTCCTGAGGTTTGCTGCTTGTGGCATAATCCATCGCGTGGTGCATCCCGACGTTTTGAGATGCGCGGCCGAGGTTTGTCTGATGGACAGTACCCCGGTCACCTGGATTACCGATCTTCAGTAGGGCAGTAGCAAGCGCAGATGTATTATACCCGAGCCTTTCCAGAAGGTGAGTCGCGTTGATATTGTCTCCCACTGCTTCATGAATCCATCCTACTCCAAGCTGGTCAACTTGGCTTTGGTGACCCATCTTTTTAAAGTAGGTGTTATTGGTTATGTGTCCCGCTTCATGAGCAAGTACCGCTATAAGTTCATCGACGGTATCGAGTCTGTTAATGAGTGACTGAGAGATGAAAACTGTGCCTTCAGGGTATACATGCGCATCTGGAACTTCACCTTTATTCATGATTACTACTCTTCTGATATGTTCTGTTCCCGCGAGCATTTTATCAAGACTATCTTGGAGGAACTTTACCCGGGGACTATCTGTTTCCAGCCGTTTTGTGCGGGAATAATACTCCATGTCCGCACGGACATTCTGCGCTACATCTCGGTATTTATTGTTTCTTTTAAACCGCTCGTCATTCGGTTCAAGTATTAAGGACTTTGCGTGGTTTGAATACTCGTCATCAAGTGGATGAAGCGGTTTTCCTTCATCATCTCCTGCAAGGTCTTTTAATTTTGTAAGTACACCAGTCAGTTGAGGTGATGAAAAAGCATCAGGAGATGTATGAGTAGCGCTAATAGATCGTGGAAGCACCGCGCCTTCGTTCATAATATAACTATAGCAGCATTTAAATAGTAGGAAAAGGGTATGATAGTTACGTTTATAATGAATGTCTACTGAGAGGGTGATTAAAAGAGCTTGCATCTGAACCTCACTTCCACTAAACTATTACCCAATAGGTATATGTTTACCATAAATAACAAATCAGATTATGGGCTTCTGATCCTGGAGAACCTGGTGCAGAGTGAGCGCTATGTCCCGCTTTCTCATCTGGTTGAGAAGACTCATCTTCCTCAGCGATTCATTGCCCGTATCGCCGCAGACCTTGTGAAAAACGGGATTCTGGAGAGTCGGGAAGGGAAAATCGGCGGATACCGGCTCGCAAAAAAGTTAAACACAGTCACACTTTTTGATTTCCTCAAAATTTTTGAAGAAGACCTACACCTCGTAAAATGCCAGATGGAGCAGTATGTTTGTAACTACAAAACTATCTGCAGTCACAATGAGTTTTTCAGAAAAAAATTGACGACGATTGTGGCGAAAGAACTGAATAAATGGACTTTGGAAGATATGGTGAAAAGAGATTGAGTGTTTAAACAAGAACATAATAGTTATGGGTTGTGAGTTATGAGTAGGGCGCAGAACATAGAATCCATAACACAGAACTATAAGTATAAAAAATATGTTAACCATAAAAAACCTCTCCGTTTCAGTGAACGACAAACCAATCCTGAATGATATCACCTTCGAGTTTGAAAAGGGGAAGGTGTACGCGGTGATGGGGCCGAATGGTTCGGGTAAATCAACGCTCGCCTACTCAATCATGGGCCATCCCGGGTACGCCATTGACGCGAACGCCCAAATCATTTTCGAAGGGGAAAGCATCGTCGAGCTTGATCCCGATAAGCGAGCGTCAAAGGGTATTTTTCTCTCGTTTCAGACCCCTCTTTCTCTGTCAGGAGTAAAACTCTATCAATTTCTTCATGTTGCGCTCCAGGGAAAGAAAAATCCATTGCAAATACGGGATGAAGTGAAAAAGTACGCGGAAGAACTCAAAATCCGCGAAGATTTACTGAGCCGATCTCTGAATGACGGCGCGTCCGGCGGCGAACGGAAAAAACTTGAGGTCTTGCAGGCTGCTATCCTTGATAAAAAACTGGTGATCTTTGATGAGGTAGATACGGGAGTTGATGTTGACGCCTTAAAGACAATCGCGAAGTTTTTACATGAGACAAAGAAGGATAAAACGTATATTCTCATAACGCATTACAACCGGATTCTCAAGTATCTGCCTCCGGATCACGTACTTATCGTCGTAGACGGCACATTGCAGAAAGTGGGAGATCATACGTTGGCCGATGAGATTGAGAAGAATGGATATGATATGGTTATTAGTTAGTTCGTTGGTTAGTTTATGTTAGTTAGAACTCATCTCAAAATCCCGTCACTCTGGCTTGTCCAGAGTCCGCCAGCTGGCGGATAGATTCTGGACGCGCCTTCGGTTTACACTGACCGAAACCGAAGCGCTTGCCAGAATGACGTAAAATATTTGATTTTGAGATAGTCTCTTGTCATAATCACCTTATTCTACGAACTAACAAACTAACGTACTAACCAACTAACTTGTATATGCAAAACACAAACCAAAACCTTGACTTCGAATACAAATACGGTTTCTCTATGCCGGAGAACTATACGTTTAAGGCGGAGAAAGGGTTAAATAAACAGACGGTGGCTCAAATTTCTCTCATGAAGCAGGAGCCGGAGTGGATGAGGGAGTTTCGCTTAAAGTCGTATGAGATTTTCACGCAAAAGCCAATGCCCCGATGGGGACCTGATCTTTCCAAAATCAATTTCGATGATATTTATTATTACATCAAGCCGGTAAAAGATCAGGCCTCATCATGGGAAGAGTTACCACCGGAGATCAAGGAGACCTATGACCGTATCGGGATCCCTGAAGCGGAGAAAAAATACCTTGCGGGGGTGAGTGCACAGTATGAGTCCGAGGTGGTGTATGAGAGTTTTAATAAGGCGTTAGTGAAGCAAGGAGTCATCTTTTGCGACATGGATACGGCAGTCAAAAAACATCCTGATCTGGTGAAAAAATATTTTGGTACCCTGATTCCCCCAAACGATAATAAGTTTGCGGCGCTTAACTCAGCGGTCTGGTCAGGAGGATCATTTGTCTATGTTCCTGCTGGTATAAAAGTTGGGTTGCCGTTACAGGCATATTTCCGCATCAACTCTGAAAAATTTGGACAGTTTGAGCGCACTCTTATTATCGCTGAAGAAGGAAGCTCAGTCCATTATATAGAAGGATGCACTGCTCCCGTTTACACTTCTGACTCTCTTCACTCGGCCGTCGTTGAGATATTTGTCCATAAAAACGCGCGCGTACGCTATACCACCGTGCAAAACTGGAGTAAAAACGTATTCAATCTGGTGACCAAACGGGCGCGCGCGGAGGAGAATGCCTTTATGGAATGGATTGATTGCAATATCGGGAGTCAAATTACCATGAAGTATCCAAGCGTCTATCTCATGGGCGAGGGAGCGCGGGGAGAAGTGTTGTCTATAGCATTTGCCGGAAAAGATCAGCTCCAGGATGCAGGTGCTAAGATGCTCCATTTTGCGCCGAATACCTCATCGCGAATCATTTCCAAATCGGTGTCAAAAGACGGCGGGCGGACGTCATACCGCGGACTGGTACAAGTCATGCCGGGAGCGAAGAACGCGAATGTGTTTGTCTCTTGCGACGCGCTCTTACTGGATGAAGCGTCACGGTCTGATACGTATCCCTCGATGAGAATAAAAGAAAACGATGTCACAGTCCAGCATGAGGCAACGGTTGAGAAACTGGGAGATGAGAAGCTATTTTATCTTATGTCGCGGGGCATAAAAAAATCAGATGCCGAAGGGCTCCTGGTAAATGGATTTATTGAGCCGGTTTCGCGGGAAATACCGCTTGAGTACTCAATTGAACTAAACCGATTAATAAATTTGGAGATGGCGGGAAGCGTGGGGTAGATATGAAACATGAAACCTATAACATGAAACATGAATCAAGAAACAGAGTCTGACTCGGTAAAACATTTTGTGTTACATGCTCCATGATTCATGTTTCATAATCCATATAATATGCTAACGTTCATCAATGCAAATGAAACACAACAGAAGGAGTTCATATTCCATACTCCAGGAAGGTACGTGGTGTTTTTTCATAACTTATCAGGAAAGTTTACGGTTGAACTTTCTGCAGAAAACATTGAAGTAGATATATTTGGACTGTTCACCGGAAAGAATGCTGATCAGTTTAAGGTAGAGACGGTTCAGCATCACAAAGCACCCCGCTCAACCTCAAATCTGTTTATCAAAGGAGTCTTTGACGATCAGTCAAAGTTCAACTATCAGGGATTGATTCGCATAGAGAAAGAAGGGCGGCACAGTCACGCGTATCAGAAAAACCAGAACCTGATTCTTTCTCCGCAGACATTTGTGGAGTCAAAGCCGTATCTGGAGATCTTGGCAAATGACGTTTTTTGTACCCATGGGTCGACGACAGGGAAGCTGAATAGAGATAAGACAAACAACTTACAAAACCGGGGGATTGCATCATCAGAGACGCAAAAATTGCTCATTAACGGCTTTATCAACGAGGTATTTGATAAAATCAGAGAAAAAGTGCCGGAATTTACCTATAAGATCAGTTGATATCAAACACCTCCCCGCGTCAGATTTGTAGCGACAGAACACTGTTCTGTCCCTACTCCTTTGAAAGAGGAGAAAGACAGCAATGCTCAACGTAACCCAAATAAAACAAGACTTTCCGATTTTTCATCGGCATCCTCATCTGGTGTATCTTGACTCTGGAGCGACATCATTGAGACCGAAAGCGGTTATCGACAAGCTTCTTGAGTACTATACGAGCTACTCTGCCAATGTCTTCCGCGGCGTTTATAAAATCTCTGAAAAAGCAACCAAAGAATATGAAGAAACGCGGAGGGTAGTTGCCCATTTCATCAATGCTCCAAATTCAGACGAGGTAATTTTTACCCGAAATACCACTGAGTCATGCAACCTTATCGCATACGCTCTGGGGCGAAATATCATCGATCAAAATACCGAGATCGTGACAACCGTGATGGAACATCACTCGAACTTTGTACCGTGGCAGCAATTGGCGTTTGAGAATGGGGCAACTTTTAAAGTAATCGGTATAAACAACGAAGGTTATCTGGAGTTATCGGCGGATAATATCAAATATCAAAAATCAAAAATCAAAAATACAGATCAAATATTAAATATTGATTTGCTTGAGAAAATTATTACGAAAAAGACAAAAATTCTCTCGCTTACGTATGTTTCTAATGTTCTGGGAACGATAAACCCAGTGAAAGAAATAACCGCAAAAGCAAAACAGATCAATCCACAGGTTATTGTTGTCGTTGACGGCGCGCAAGCCATTCCCCATCTGAAAATAGACGTACAGGATCTGGGGTGTGATTTTTTTGTTGCTTCGTCCCATAAGATGTTTGGTCCTTCAGGGGTTGGTATGCTGTGGGGGAAATATAATCTGCTTGATCAGATGTCACCATTCTTATTTGGCGGAGAGATGATTGAGTCGGTCGCGATTGATCAGACTACCTTCAAAAAACCTCCTCATAAATTTGAAGCGGGAACACCTGATATTGGCGGGGTCATCGCCCTGAAAGAAGCGGTACGTTATCTGGAGAAAATAGGGTTTGAAAATATCAAACTGCATGAGCAGGAATTAATTCATTATGGATTAGATACTTTACAAACTGCGTTTGGTTCAGACATAACAATCTACGGACCAGAAGATTTTACCAAACGAGGAGGAATCATAGCATTTTCAATGAAAAACGTCCATCCCCATGATGTCGCCCAGATTTTAGATGAACAGAATGTGGCGGTACGGGCCGGACATCACTGCGCTATGCCGCTCCACACCGCTTTAGGAGTTCCTGGCACGACACGGGCGACGTTTCATGTCTATAACTCTAAAGAAGATATTGATAAACTCACGGAAGGATTACAGAAAGTACAGAAAGTTTTTGCGCACTAAGACAATATGGTTGAAGGGGGAGTTACCAGTAAAGAACATATTGATACTCCACCGTTTCCCGTGCGGAGTTCATGGTTCAGAGGGTATTTACTCGGTAACGCGCTCTGGCCGCAGCAGAGTTTTGGGATCCGTATCGGTATCTTCGCTTCGGTAGTTGCTGATCCTCCTTCCCGATGGGAGGAATTTACCCAATCTGAGTTTACTCCCCGTCAAGTAGTGATCGCAGGACACGCCCTGACGACGATGCATCGACAGCACGGTATACCCGTTGCCACTGAGTGGTTGGCGACTCCATTGGAGCGACCAATCTCTGAGGAAAGAGTGAGAGACCTCTGGAATACTCCCCGGGACACCATCGCGGGGTTGGTGCAGGCATATAGCATACCGGTTATGCCGGATATGATAAGGTCAGACGAAGATAAGGAGCGTTACCGATTGATAAAAGGTGTCATGGAACACATCAGTAGCATTATTTTTGGACATTCGGGGGAAGATATTTCACATTTATATTGTTCCACCCATACGGTAGGCGTGGACATCCGCGAAATTTTAGGCGTTGACGATATGCGACGTTTGACAGAACGATATAGTTTGGCAATACCGGATGATCCAATTTCGATGAGAACAACATTTAGAAGTGATATCATTTGCCGCATGGAAGAAATAGTTCGGAAAAACTTACAATCAACGTTGGGAGTAACGGCTGAAAATCAGTTTACCTGGTTAGCACATTTGTTTGCTTAATATTCTATGTCCATTTATCAAGACCTCATTCTCGATCACTACCGCAGTCCCCGGAATCAGGGAAATTTATCAAATCCCACGAACTCTGTACGGATTTATAATCCGCTTTGCGGTGATAAGATTACGATGCAGATTATTGAGCAAGAAGGAAAAGTCGAGCAGATTGCATTTCAGGGAGAAGGATGCGCAATCTCACAGGCGAGTGCGTCGATGTTGACTGAGTATGTCAGAGGAAAATCTCTAGATGGGTTGAGGAAGATGGATAAACAGACTATACTTGATATGCTCGGAGTCGAGTTGAGCCCGAATCGATTGAAATGCGCGCTTTTATCGTGGGAAGCGCTTATGAAGGTGATACGCTTATAAAGATTATAATTTTTATAACAATTATAAAGGTTATAAGTAATGGACATTAAAACAAAAGATCCAAATAATCCATCCGGACCGGTGCAGGTGAGAAAACTTAAAATCAAAGTTGATCGCGACTTATGTATAGGAGCGGCAACCTGCGCGGCGATTGCTGCTCATACCTTTCACCTTGATGGCGAATCAAAAGCGGTAGTCTTAGAAACAGCGGGGCAGGATACTGATGAAACGATTATCGATGCTGCAAAAGGCTGTCCGGTTGCGGCAATCATCATTGAAGACGAGAATGGGAACAAAATCTACCCGAAATAAACCGGTTAAAAATAGTCAGAGTTCGTCAAAGTTAGTTGAAACGAGTACCAGTTTAACTAATTCCAACCAGTTTCAACAAATTCC
>CAZHGF010000042.1:0-1305 GCA_964531945.1 uncultured Gammaproteobacteria bacterium
ATAACCTGTTATTACTTTTTCCCAAGGAGTGCCATATGTATGGAACTCATACAAGCTATTGACATTTCCAATTGGTTGTAGTATATTATAGGGAGCCTTTTTAAGAAACCTACTATTGTAGTAGGCTTTTTGTTGTTATCCAAAATTGATCTTCTAGCTTTAAAAGAGATGAGTAAAACAACCAATTCTCACACGAACCCTCCAAAAGAAATCTACATCGGGCAGGAAGAAGAAAATACACTAAAACTTAATCTTATTGAAGTCCAGAAACAATCATGGAAACGTCTTCTTGAATCAGACCTTAAAACTATTTTAAGTGAATTCTTTCCTATTGAAGATTATACCGGTAAAAAATTCACCCTCTACTTTGATGACTTGTTCTACGGTGAGCCACGCTACCCAATAGATTTATGTATTAAGAAGAAACTCACATACGATACTCCTGTCTATCTGCGTTTAAGACTTCTTAATAAGAAAACTGGTACAGAAAAAAAACAGGATGTATATTTCTTTAACGTTCCCAATATGACTGATCGGGGAACTTTTATTATTAATGGAATTGAAAGAGCGATTATTAATCAGATTGTCCGCTCTCCGGGTGTTTATTTTACCGCTGAAATAGATAAGACAACAGGGCTTACTCTCTACAACGCTGAAATACGACCTTATATCGGAGCATGGATTGACTTTACTATTAACAAACATGGGCTCCTTGAGACAAAAGTAAATAAAAAGCGGAAGTTTTTATTATTGTTATTCTTGCGTATTTTTGAAGGTGAAAACAACAACACACTTCTCCAGTACTTCAATGATCTGGATAAAGAGCTCGTCGATAAATATCTTATCCCGACATTTAAAAAAGACCGGACACGAGATCGAGATGAGGCTGTCCTTGAGTTTTATCGAAAAATAAAACCGGGAGAGCCACTTATTTTAGAAAATGCGCATAAAACTCTTTCCACCATGTTTTTTGATCAGAGACGATACTCACTAGCCGATGTTGGAAGGTATAAAATGAACAAAAAACTGGACTTGAAAGCTGAAATAAATAGGGACAATCATCTTCTCAATAAAGAAGACATAATAAGAACGATAAAGTATCTCATTAATCTTTCCCAAGGAAAAGGAAACTTTGATGATATCGATCATCTCGGAAACCGTAGACTGAGAACAGTAGGAGAACTCATCGGTATGTATGGAGTGAGGGTCGGAATGGTACGAACAGAAAAAGAAATCAAAGAACGGATGAGCTTGGTTACTTCGGATACCCATCCTGCTCCATCTCAAATAATAAACTCGAAACCT
>CAZHGF010000042.1:1315-8422 GCA_964531945.1 uncultured Gammaproteobacteria bacterium
AACAAATCCCTTAGCTGAACTTGATAATTTACGAAGAATTACCGTCGGCGGACCGGAAAAAAAAAAAAAAGAAAGAGCATCATTCTCGATTCGCGATATTTCATCTTCCCAATATGGAAGAATTGATCCAATTAGATCACCTGAGGGACCTAATATCGGAGTCGTTACCTATATGGCACTCTACGCGCGAGTTAACAAGTATGGCTTCCTTGAAACTCCTTATAGAAAGGTGACAAAACAGAAAAATGGGTCCTCTATAAAAATAAAAATTTCTGATGAAATTGTTTATTTGCAAGCAGATGATGAAGAAAAATATTTCATCACCTCTCAAAATGTAAATTTTGACGAATACAGCTATATAGCTGATCAGATGGTGGTAGCTCGCCACCGGGGAGAAATTATTCAAATACCGGCAGAAAAAGTTGATCTTATTGATTTTTCGCCTCGACAAGTCGTCGGCGCAGCCGCGGCACTTATTCCATTTTTGCAAAATGATGATGCCAGCCGGGCGCTGATGGGAACCCACATGCAATGCCAAGCAGTACCTCTGGTAAATCCTGAGGCCCCAGTTGTCGGAACGGGAATGGAAAAAACTGTTTCTTCGGCATTGGGAAGAACGGTACTTGTTGAAGAAGACGGCATCGTAGAATATGTCGATAGTCAAAAAGTTATAGTGAAAGGAAAAAGCGGAAAAAGATACACGCATGAGATGGAGCGATTCCTGAAAACGAATAAAGATGTTATTTTCGATCAAAAACCCCGTGTTGAACCAAATCAAAAGGTAAAAAAGGGAGATCTTTTGATTGATGGACCAGCTACACAGGATGGAAAGCTTGCCTTGGGAAAAAACTTAGTAATTGCTTATACCTCTCTAAACGGACTCGGGTACGAGGATGGTTTCGTCGTGTCAGAACGACTGGTGAAGGAAGATGTACTTACCTCAATAACAGGTGAAGAATTTATTGCAGATCTTGTTGATACAAAGCTTGGTCCAGAAGAATTAACACGCGACATTCCGAATGTACGAGAAGAAGTATTGATGAATTTGGATCGGGAAGGACTCGTAGTCATTGGTACTGAAGTGAAAAGTGGTGATATCCTCGTTGGAAAAGTAGCGCCGAAAGGAGAACGTGAGCTTACTGCAGAAGAACGACTCCTTCGCGCGATATTTGGTGAAAAAGCAAAAGACGTAAAAGACACTTCACTTCGTATGCCCTATGGTAAACGGGGAGTAGTCGTGGATATTGAAATCATTGATGCTAAGAAGGATCCTAACGAGCTTGAACCATCAGTTATGAAACGCATTCTTGTTAACACTGCACAGCTTAGAAAAATCTCAGTCGGAGACAAGTTGGCAGGAAGACATGGAAATAAAGGAGTTATCTCCCGTATTCTTCCCGAGTGTGATATGCCATACTTGGAGGATGGAACGCCGGTTGATATCATCATCTCTCCACTTTCTATCCTTTCAAGAATGAATCTCGGCCAGCTTTATGAAACGTTACTTGGTATTATCGCCCGCAAAAATAATAGTCGCATTTCAGCCCCGGTTTTTGAAAGAGTTAAAGAAGAATTTATTGTTAATGAGTTGAAAAAACTTGGCATGCCTGTTGATGGAAAAACAACCCTTATTGATGGGCAAACCGGACAACCTTTTGATCGACAAGTTTTGGTCGGTGTAGGATACATCATGAAACTTATCCATATGGTCGAGGATAAATTTCATGCACGATCTGTTGGTCCATACTCATTGGTTACCCAACAACCGCTTGGAGGAAAGTCTCAAATGGGAGGACAGCGATTCGGAGAAATGGAGGTATGGGCACTTGAGTCTCATCGCGTCCCTCATACTTTGCAAGAACTTCTCACCATTAAAAGCGATGACGTCAGAGGAAGAACAAAGGCATTTGAGTCAATTATCAAAGGTCTTGATATTCCCCAATCCAATGTCCCCGAATCATTTCATGTTTTGATCAAAGAACTGAATGCATTAGGTTTATCAATTGATTTTTCATAATTTTTATGGATGACGCGAGTGTTGTAGATTTCAGTGGCCTGAAAATTCGTCTTGCTTCACCTGAAGACATATTAAAATGGTCAAAAGGTGAAGTGACAAAACCAGAAACAATTAATTACCGCACATTCAGACCAGAAAAAGACGGCCTGTTTGATGAGCGCATTTTTGGTCCTACAAAAGATTATGAGTGTTACTGTGGAAAATACAAGAGGATACGCTATCGCGGAATCGTCTGTGATCGTTGTGGTGTCGAAGTAACTTCTTCTGTTGTAAGACGGGAACGAATGGGACATATAAAGCTTGCCTCTCCCATAGCGCATATCTGGTATTTTAAAGGTTCGTCATCTCCTTTAAGCGTCATCCTTGATATTCCTCCACAAACGTTAGAGCGAATCATTTACTATGCGCTTTATTTAGTAATCGATGTCGATAAAGACGAGCAAAAAAAATCTCTCGCCGCACTTGACGAAATGAAAACACAGGCAGCAAAAGAAGAAGAAGAAAAACATGAAAAAGGAAAAGAACAACTGCGCAATGAGTTCTCTAAACAAAAGGAAGATGTTAAGAAAAAAATTACTAACAAGGAACAGCAGGAAATAGCACTTCAAGAGGCTGATCTTAAGGAAAGAGAACAATATAAGCGCTTATCAGATTCTTATATTGAACAAAAATCACAGCGTTTGGCCTTCTTTGAGCGCATGAGTAAAATCATTAAATCGCTAAAGCTGAATGAAGTAATTGAAGAGGATGATTATTTATTTTTGAAAGAAAAAGGAATTGATAACTGTGTCAAAGTTGGCATGGGATCTGAAATTCTCTATGATTTACTTTCAAGTATTGATTTAAAAAATGTATATTCTGATACCTTAAATGAGCTATCAAAAGCAAAAGGGGAACGGAGAAATAAATTACTGAAAAAAGCGCGGGTAATTGAGTCATTTATGAAAAGTGGCATCCAACCGGTGTGGATGTTACTCACCGTACTTCCTGTTATTCCTCCTGATCTTCGACCGGTAGTACAACTTCCCGGAGGAAAATTTGCCACTTCAGACTTAAATGACCTCTACAGAAGAGTTATCAATAGAAACATTCGGCTCAAGCAACTTATTGATTTGGGAGCTCCTGAAATCATATTGCGAAATGAAAAACGCATGTTACAGGAGGCAGTTGACTCCCTTATTGATCTTCAGAAATCAAGAGGTCGCGCGAGGGCACAAGGAGGAACTGCAACAAAAGTATTAAAATCACTCTCTGACATATTGCGGGGAAAACAGGGACGATTCCGCCAGAATCTTCTGGGAAAACGGGTTGATTACTCAGGCCGCTCTACTATCATTGTCGGGCCAGAACTCAAGATTAATCAATGCGGTATTCCCAAAGAGATGGCAATTGAGCTTTTTAAACCTCATCTTCTCCATGAGATTATCGTTCGAGGACTTGCTCCTAATATTAAAAGTGCCAAGAATTTTCTGGAGCTTAAGGAACCGGTCGTTTATGACATTCTCGAGGAAATTATTAAAGACCATCCGGTTCTTTTGAACCGTGCCCCAACATTACATAAACTCTCTATTCTTGGGTTCTACCCGGTATTGACAGATTCCTACGCGATTAAATTACATCCTACGGTATGTGCCGGATATAATGCCGACTTTGATGGAGACGCAATGGGCGTATTCCTTCCTCTCTCTACAAATGCTATCGAGGAAGTAAAAAGCAGAATGTTACCATACCACAACTTGTTGAAACCAGCTGATGGCACCCCGATTGTGATACCAAATAAAGAAATGGCTTTGGGTGTGTACTACCTTACCACACTCGATAACAAATACGCTTCAGTAAAGAATGAAGAGCTTAAATATTTCGCAAATACTGATAACGTCATTAGTTTATATCATTTGAGAAAGATTGAACTTCGGCAACCAGTTCTTGTAAAAATAAATAATGAGTTATTGAGAACATCGGTTGGTAGAATACTCTTTAACCAACTTCTTCCACAAGAGCTGCAGTTTATAAACACTGATGTTAAAGCTGCTGATATTAAAACGATTGTTGTCAACGCCATTAAGATTTACGACGACAATGAAAAAGTAGGAGAACTCATTGATAAAATCAAGGAAATCGGATTCTGGGGCGCAACTATTTCAGGAGGTCTATCAGTCTCAGTTTTTGATTGTGAAATCATCCCTCAGAAAGATGAAATTGTTAAGCAAACTGAATCAGAGATTCAAAAAGTCGAGAAAAACTATAACCAAGGACTGCTGACCCTCGAAGAAAAACGAAGATACACAAACAAATTATGGATTGAAGCTACCGAAAAGCTCGCAGATCAAACGTGGGGAGCTCTTGATGAGGAAAATCCAGTGAAGATTATTATTAAATCAGGAGGAGCCCGCGCGTCTCGAGAACAGCTGAAACAGCTTTCAGCAATTAAAGGTCTCGTAGTTGATCCTTTAGGAAAGATTATTGAGGTTCCAACAAAATCAAACTACCGTGAAGGTCTTTCTATATTTGAGTATGTCATCTCAGCTCGTGGAGCACGAAAAGGTCTCACTGACTCAGCATTAAAAACAGCTGACGCTGGTTATCTGACACGGAGACTTGTTGACACTGCCCATGACATGATTGTCAGAGAAATTGATTGTCAGGTGACTGAAGGACTTGATATCTCAACTTCTGAAGAACGGGGAGACAAATTTGTAGAACGTATTAAAGGGAGATACCTCCTCAAAGACCTCATGAATGACAAAAAAGAAGTCATTCTTCCAAGCGGCATATTAGTTGGGCCCGGTGAGGAAATAATTATCAAGCAGCATGTCGTAACTCACGCCGTGGTACGATCACCTCTTTACTGCCAATCAAAGTATGGTGTGTGCCAAAAATGCTACGGTCTGGATCTTTCAACAAACAGTATAGTAGAAATTGGAGTTCCGGTTGGTGTTATGGCAGCACAATCGATTGGAGAACCAGGAACCCAGCTGACGATGCGAGTCAGACACTTTGGAGGAATCGTTATCGCTGATGTTACTCAAGGATTACCACGGGTTGAAGAATTATTTGAAACCCGTACTCCAAAAGTCGTATCACCCATTGCTGAAATATCAGGAAAGATCTCAATCAAAGAAGACACAGAAAAAGATGTATATATGGTAAAGATCACTCCAACCGACGCTAACAATACTCAAGAACAGGAATTTATTATTCCTATGTCACAGACCCTGAAATTTAAAGATGGGGACCTTGTTGCCTCAGGAACTCCTCTGTCAGAAGGGCACTTAGATGTCCACGATGTCCTTTCTATCAAAGGTTTACGACCAGCACAACAGTACTTGGTAGATGAGATTCAAAAAGTATATGAATCCCAAGGAATTACCATTCACGATAAACACTTTGAAGTTATTGTACGAAAAATGAGCGATAAAGTCATCATTGAAGATGAAGGCAACACGATTTTTATGAAAGATGAGGTCGTGTCAAGAATCCGTTTTGAAGAAGAAAATAAAAAAGTGCTTGCGCAAGGAGGGAAACCCGCTATTGGTAAAGTCTCTATACTAGGAATTACCCGAGCCGCGATCTATACTGACTCATGGCTTTCCGCCGCATCGTTTGAGCAAACCACCAATGTCTTAAGCTCTGCGGCAATTAAAGGACAAATAGATAGCTTGTTAGGACTGAAAGAAAATGTTATAATAGGAAGACTCATTCCGGTAACGGAAGAGCTTATTAATAAATATTACAGTAAATTTCAAAGTAAATATGCCTACAATCAACCAACTGATCAAGAAGCATCGCCAGAAACGGGTTAAAAAATCCCGTGCGGCTGCTCTAAAGGTAAGCTTTAATGCCATTAAGCGTAGGTACGTTGAGACAAACAACCCTCTCAAAAGAGGGGTATGTATTATTGTGCGAACGATGACTCCGAGAAAACCGAACTCTGCATTGCGAAAAGTCGCACGGGTACGGTTATCAAATAAAGCAGAAGTCACGGCATATATTCAAGGAATAGGACACAATCTCGCCGAACATTCTATTGTACTCGTGAGAGGGGGCCGGGTAAAAGATCTTGCGGGTGTTAAATACCACATTGTCCGTGGTAAATTTGATACCGCAGGAGTAGCAAATCGATCTACCTCCCGATCTAAATATGGCAGTAAACGGGAGAAGGCGAAAACAGCATAGAAAAGCACTAAATACTAAATCATAAACTCTAAACAGTTTGGAGCTTAGAGTTTAGTATTTGTTATTTTTCTTGGAGCTTGGAATTTAGAATTTCGGATTTTTATTTTATGCCCCGACATCCATATAAAAAAAGGAAAGTAGTAGCCGATCCACTGTATAGCAATAGTGAAGTAAGCAAACTTATCAACTTCATTATGGTTGATGGGAAAAAAAGTGTTGCGCAAAAGACGGTGTATGAGGTGCTTGAGGAAATAAAAAAGAATGAAGACCCGTTGAAAGTACTTCATAGAGCGATCAGCAATGTAGCCCCAAACCATGAAGTTAAACCAAGAAGACTGGGAGGCGCGTCATACTTAGTACCAACTGAAGTTCGAAAAGAACGAAAACTTTATTTAGCGCTCCATTGGATTATAGACGCAGCACTCGCCCGCCCTCAGAAAGAATATAAATCGTTTAAAAACAAACTCTTCGCTGAACTCCTGGACGCATCTAAAAATCAAGGGCACGCGGTAGGTAAACGCGCACAAGCCGAGAAACTTGCTGAAGCGAATAAAGCATTCGCTCACTTAAAGTGGTAAACTCCCTCTCATGAAACATGAAGCATATAACATGAAACAAGAAGAAATACTATAATAATATCTTTGTTTCATGTTTCATGATACATGTTTCGTAAAATAACCTATGGCTCAACAAAATATCATCACTAAAAACAGAGTTGTCCCTTTAGATAAAATCCGCAATGTCGGGATTATCGCCCATATTGACTCGGGGAAAACAACCACCACCGAACGGATACTCTTTTATACGGGAAGAAGCTATAAGCTTGGCGATATTGATGAGGGGACCACCCAAATGGACTGGATGCCACAAGAGAGAGAAAGAGGCATCACTATCGTATCTGCCGCTACTACAAC